>JAHJKL010000073.1 GCA_018822365.1 Candidatus Margulisiibacteriota bacterium | reverse complement strand
GTAAGAGTTGGTTAGAACAAGCGAAAGAAGATTTTAAAATATGGTTTAAGAAGGATGGCCCAGGTAAGGCAGAAGACAGAGAACCATTGGTTTCAGAAATTCCTTCGAAATATATAGTAATAGCCCATTCGATGGGAGGACATCAGTCTGTTCAGCTACTTTTCGAGCGCGTATCTGCTTTCCTACGGGAAAAAGTTTAATGAACACATTGCCTTTGGTTTAACAGCGAAATATTTAAGCTCCGAGATGTTCGGGATCAGCGGCGGGAGTGGTTGGGGCTACTCTTTGACTCCTGGAATTATGCTTCGCCTGGCTCGATCCCTTGATCCCTCGATCCCTCCCCCTATAACAATTGGCTTCAAGATCGATGAGCTGGTCAATTACCAAAAGTGGGGGACCGATACGGTTGAGCAGGTTCCGGCTCGGGCGATATTGGGTCTGGCCTGGGCGCAATTGCCAAGGATAGGAGGGAGAGGGGCGATCGATATCAGCCAGACGGTCAAATCGGGGTATTGTCCGGAAGTCGCGACCGGCTATGAATGGTCTGAACGGGGCCTTTCTTTCCGGGTCGGGTATAATACAAGTGGTTTGACCGCCGGGGTTGGGTTTGCCATTGGTCACGCCATTGTCGATTACGGCTTTGTTTCCCAGCGCGAGCTCTCAAAGAACAACGTCCATCGAATATCATTAAGCGGCAAGTGGTAAATGAAAATAAACATAAAAAAATCGATCTTCGCGACGAATGATAGGGAAGCGGCAGCGGTCAGAAAAAAACTGGCCGGCTTGCAGTTAGCGGCGGTCAATATCCTTGCTTCTCCCGGGGCGGGAAAAACTTCTCTTATCCTCCGGCTCCTTAAGGAACTCTCAAAAAAATTATCCGTTGGGGTGATCGAAGGAGATGTCGCCTCAACAATCGATACTGAAAAGATCCAGGCGGCCGGATTTCCCGCGGTCCAGATCAATACCGACGGGGGATGCCACCTGACCGCCTCGATGATTGGCCCGGCTGTCGATAAGCTCGGCCTCCAAGGACCGGGGATCGTTTTTATCGAGAACATTGGCAACCTGATCTGCCCGGTTGAGTATGATCTGGGAGAGGGCCTCCGGCTGGTTGTGGCGAGCGTCCCGGAAGGGGACGATAAACCAATTAAATATCCGGCGGTCTTCCAAAGCGCCGACGCCATTGTCATTAATAAGGCCGATCTTTTGGATCGATCCGATTTTGACCTCGATACGTTTACCTCCCGGGTCAGGGTTCTAAACGAACTCGCCCCGCTCTTTCCCTTATCCTGCAAAACAAATAGCGGGGTCGACCCCTTAATCGCCTGGTTGGCGCGGCAATTGACAAGTTAAAAAATAAAATGATAATATGACCGGAATGAAATCTTTCAGTCGCGGGATCCATCCAAAAGATAGCAAGGAACGGTCTGTTGCCAAATCGATCAAAGAAGCCCTTGCCCCCAGACGGGTAATTTTACCCCTCCAGCAAAACCTGGGATGCCCCTGTGAGCCGCTGGTCAAGGCGGGGGACGAAGTCAGCGAAGGCCAAAAAATAGCCGATGCCTCGGCTTTTGTTTCCGCCCCGATCCACGCCCCCATCTCCGGCCGGGTTGCCGAGATCAAATACTATCCGAACGCCTGCGACTATTCTCTCTCCTCAATCGTCATTGAAGCGACCGATACGGTTGATAAAGTTACCCGTCCCGGCAGCCGCTGGTCGCTCGAAGAGCTCTCTCCCGAGCAGATCAAAAAGATCGTCAGGGAGGCGGGGATCGTTGGCTTAGGCGGGGCCGCTTTCCCGACCCATGTTAAACTCGCCGTCCCCAAAGGCAAAAGCGTTGATACCATTGTGGTTAACGGCTGTGAATGCGAACCGTTCATTACCTCCGACCATCGCCTGATGGTCGAAAAAGCGACTTCGATCATTCTTGGCGCCAGAGCGATGGCCAAAGCGGTTGGGGCGCAAAAAATTGTGATCGGGATTGAAAGCAACAAGCCGGACGCCTTTAAAGAGGTCAACTTTGAAGGGCTCAAGGCCAAAAATCTTTTCCCGGTCTCGACCGTTCAAGTAAAAACCAAATATCCGCAAGGCGGGGAAAAGATGCTGATCAAAGCCCTGCTCGACCGGGAGGTCCCGTCAGGTGGACTGCCGTCCGACGTTGGCGCGGTAGTTTGCAACGTGGCGACTGCCGCGGCGGTGGCCGAAGCGGTAACCCTGGGGACTCCGCTCACCAAACGAGTGGTGACGGTGACCGGGCCGGGGGTCAGGGAGCCGCAGAATTTGTTGGTCAGGATCGGGACGACCTTTGCCGAGCTGATCGAACAATGCGGCGGGACCGAAGGGAATGTTGTCAAAGTGATCATGGGGGGGCCGATGATGGGGATAACGGTCCCAACCCTGCAGGTCCCAGTCGTCAAAGCGACCAGCGCTATTCTCCTGTTGACCGACCAGGAAGTTAAACTCGAGCCCGAAGGGAATTGCATCCGCTGTGGCCGGTGCGTCAAATCATGCCCCATTGGTTTAACCCCCAATTTCCTGGCTGAATACGCCAAGACAGGCAACTGGAACGGCGCCTTTGACTATAATGTAATTGATTGTATTGAATGCGGCTGTTGCAGCTATGTCTGCCCGAGCCGCATCCCACTGGTCCAGTATTTCAAGCTGGCCAAGGGCGCGGTCCGAGAGCTAAAATTAGCGGAGAAAAAATCAGTATGCCGATAGACGAAAATAATTTAATCATCCAGAACGGACCGCACTTTATTGACAAAACAGATGCCAAGAGCCTGATGCGCTGGTTCGCTATCTCGCTAATATTTCCAACCGTGGCGGGGACCTTCTTTTTTGGCTGGCAGGCTCTTTTGCTGGTGATCGTAACAGCTGCTGCCGCGGTTGCCGCTGAAGCCGCTTTCCAGCGGCTGGCTAAACAAGAAAATACGATCAACGACGGAAGCGCTCTGATTACCGGGGTCCTTTTGGCTCTGGTCTTGCCGCCGACCTTTCCCCTTTGGATGGCGGCCATTGGCGCGGTCTTTTCTATTGTTGTTGTAAAACTTTTGTTCGGCGGGCTTGGCTTTAATATTTTCAACCCGGCGTTAGCCGGTCGGGCCTTTCTTATGGCTTCCTGGCCGGTCGCTATGACCTTGTGGACCAGGCCTTTTGACGCGGTGACGACCGCCAGCCCGCTTTACCTCTCCAAGATCGGGCAGAGTGTTCCCGGTTATCTTGACCTTTTTCTTGGCAACCGGGCCGGTTCGCTTGGCGAGACTTCTATTCTAATGATCTTAATCGCGGCCGCGTTTCTTATTTGGAAAAAAGTGATCGATTGGCCGGCGCCGGTCGCTTTTATCGGGACGGTTTTTCTTCTCTCTTTTACTTTGGGGCACGATCCGCTGTTTCACTTGCTGACCGGCGGCGTGGTTTTTGGGGCGGTCTTTATGGTCACCGACTACGTTACCGTCCCGGTCACTACCAAAGGGAGATTGATCTTTGGTTTTGGCTGCGGGTTGATCACCATCCTGATCCGTTTTTACGGCGGGTTTCCTGAAGGGGTCAACTACTCGATCTTGCTGATGAATATCGCGACCCCGGTTATTGATAAGTACAGCCGGCCCCGGATATATGGAGCAAAAAATGCCAAAAAACCTTAAATTAGCCGTGGTCCTGACGGTCTTCTGCGTGATCTCGGCCGGAGCGCTCGCGTATGTCTACAATCTGACCAAACCAATTATAGAGAAAAACTCCGCCGCCTCCTTTAATCGTTCATTGAGGGAAGTTATTCCGGCCGACTCTTTTGCCCCGGCAGATCAGGGGTGCTACGTTGGCCGCAAAGGGAAAGAGGTGGTCGGTTACGCTTTCCCGGTCGCTCCGCAGGGGTACGGCGGACCGATCGAAATGCTGGTTAGCATTGATAAAGAAGGGAAGGTCATGGCGGTCAAGATCTTAAGCAACAAGGAAACCCCGGGGTTGGGGACGAATATCGTTAACCCGAAATTCCTGAAACAATTCTCCGGCAAGTCGTCCGCCGATAAAATTATCGCCAAAGACGATATCGACGCCATTACCGGGGCAACCATCTCCAGCAACGCGGTCTGTAAAGGGGTCCGCCAGGCGATCGGCCTGTTGGGCAAGGTGAAACAATGAACCTCTGGGGAGCTTTAAACCGCGGCCTGGTTGGCGAGAACCCGGTCCTCCGGCTGATGATCGGGCTCTGTCCCGCGCTGGCGGTCTCGACCAACGCCATCAACGCCCTTGGGATGGGGGCGGCAACCTCGTTTGTCCTGATCTTTTCTAATTTTGTTATAGCGGCGATCCGCAAGTTCGTTCCCGACCAGGTCAGGATCCCGATCTTTATTATTATCATCTCGACTTTTGTGACGATTATCGACTATGTCATGCAGGCCTTTACGCCGGAGCTCCACAGCGCCCTTGGCGTTTTTATTCCGCTTATTGTCGTCAATTGCATTATCCTGGGGCGGGCCGAAGCCTTTGCTTACAAGAACCCGGTGCTAAGTTCCCTCTTTGACGGGATCGGGATGAGCCTTGGCTTTACTATTGCTTTGCTGGCGATCGGCTCAATCAGGGAGCTTTTGGGGGCCGGCGCGTTGTTCGGGTTCGCCTTTTACAGCCCGGCGTTGGCGGCCACTATCATGATCCTGCCGCCGGGGGCTTTTATTACCATCGGTTTTTTAATGGCTATTTTAAATAAAGTGGAGAACAAGGTCCAATGATCGGATTATTGGGGATATTTTTTGCCGCCTTCCTGATCAATAATATTTTGTTGATGCGATTTTTGGCCCTTTGTTCGTTCTTTGGGGTTTCGACCAAGCTCGATACTTCGATCGGGATGAGCTCGGCGGTCATCTTTGTCATGACCATCTCTTCGGCCATTTCCTGGATCGTTTATCATTTTGTTCTGGGGCCGTTCCACCTGGAATTTCTCCGGACGGCGGTTTTTATCTTAACCATCGCCTCGTTCGTCCAGCTGGTCGAACTATATCTTAAAAAGATGGTCCCGACCCTGTACCGGGCGATGGGGATCTACCTGCCGCTGATTACCACTAATTGCGCGATCCTGGCGGTCGCTTTTCTGGCGATCGATTATCGGTATAATTTTATTGAGGCGATGATCTATTCGATCGGCGTTTCGGCCGGCTACTCGCTGGCGATCATCTTGTTCGCGTACATCAGGGAGCGGATAGTCCTGGCGCCGATCCCCAAATGGTTTCAGGGGTATCCGATCGCCTTTATTACCGCGGCGCTCATGTCGCTCGCTTTCTTTGGCTTTTCCCATATGTTTGGATTGTAGAGGGTAATAATGGAAATATTTGTCATCTCGATAATAATATTGGGGATCTTGGGTTTTGCTTTTGCCGGCCTGCTCGGCCTGGCAGCCGACTACTTTAAGGTAGAGACCGACCCAAAAGTTGACGCGATCATCGCTATTTTGCCGGGGGCCAATTGCGGCGCCTGCGGCGCGGCCGGTTGCCACAACTTTGCCGAAAGGGTTGCTAAAGGGGAGATCGCCATTAGCGGTTGTGTGGTCGGGGGGAAAGAGGTAGTGGAGAAGATCGGCGCGATCATGGGGATCGAAGTCCCGAGCGATCTGCACAAACAAGTCGCCGCGGTCCATTGCGGCGCCAAGGCCAATGCGCGAAAGATGATCGCCCGCTACCAGGGGGTTGCCAAATGCTCGGCCGCTCAGCAGCTTCGCGGCGGGGGAACAGCCTGCGGCTATGGCTGTTTGGGTTATGGCGACTGCTTTTGCGTCTGTCCTTTTGGCGCGATCACAATGGTCGACGGCCTGCCAAAGATCGATCCGGACAAATGCACCGCTTGCGGCCAGTGCGTCTCTGCCTGTCCGCGCAAGATCATAACTCTTGTGCCGCACGACTTTGGGGCGGTGATCGCCTGTTCTTCAAAAGATGGGGGAGCGGTGGTCCGCAAGGTCTGTCCGGTCGGCTGTATTGGCTGTAAGATCTGCGAAAAAGCGGTCCCCGAAGTATACAAGGTTGTCGATAATCTGGCGATTATTGATTATAATATCAAGGGGGTCGACCCGGCCCCGGCGATCGCTAAGTGTCCGACCAAGTGTATCGTTAAATAACGGGAGGGATTGTTATGAAAGATTGCGGCGGTATTTATGGTGTCGGTTTCATTGGCGCTTTAGTTTATTATATTCAGCACTCCACCTCTTTTTGGAACGGGGTACTTGGCATATTGAAGGCGATCGTCTGGCCAGCGATGTTAGTGTATAAACTTTTAGGATAACTTACAACTAACAACTGTGGACTAAAACGAAAACCTGTCCCGATCGGATCGGGACGGTTTCCTGGCTTAATGAGTGGTTTGTCCCAGTGTTAAGAGCGGCTACCGCAAAGTAGTAGAATAATGTATGAAAACTTCTTCCTGCCCCCTTTGTGCTTCAATTGCCGTTTTTTTTCAAGAACACCAAGGAACTGTATTCTATAAATGCGGTGGTTGTCGGTCAGTCTTTCGTGATTCGGAGAATGACCTCACGCCAGCCGAAGAGAAAAAACGCTATGATTTGCACTGTAACGACCCGACCGATCCAGATTATCGGGAGTATGTCTCCCCGATAATAACGGCAATAACCGAGCGCTTTAAGCCGGGAGACCGGGGACTTGATTTTGGCTCTGGTCCCGGCGCGATCGTTTCAACTCTTTTGCGGGAAAAAGGGTATGATGCGGCTTCGTATGACCCATTTTATGACGATAACCGGGAACTTTTGAGCCGAAACTACGACTATATCGCCTGCTCCGAAGTGATCGAGCATTTTCGCTCCCCGGCTAAAGAATTCGCGAACCTTCGTAAAATGATCAAACCGGGCGGCGCCCTTTTTTGCCTGACCAGATTGTACGAGGAGGAGATCGATTTCTCAGCCTGGTTTTACAAGAATGACCCGACCCACCGCTTCTTTTATAGCCGCCAGGCGTTGGAGTGGATCAAGGTAAAGTTTGATTTTTCTTCGTTGGCGATCGAAGGGCGGCTGATAGTTTACAGATCTTTATCAGGGGTTGTGAAGACCCGTCAAAAGCAGTAGAGGCAGAGCCTGTGCATCTTTCCTTAAACCGAACAGGAGGCGTCAGCCGTTACTTCTATACTACTTCCTTTTAAATTGTAATATCTGTATCTGTTGTCCGGTAAAGGTTCGCTTAAGGGAAAGTTCCTTGTATCTGGATGATCAAACGGCTTGGTCAGTGGTTTCTCATCAATGAGCATGGCCGTATCCACAAATATATGTTGACCATTATAATAAACAAGATTAGTGCCATGATAATCTCTTTTATCGATCTTGGACAGGCCCCAGTGAGAAGGTCTGTCTCCACGTATTCGTTCTAAATCAATGCAGTCTGGAGATTCAACTACGAGGCCAGATAATATTGTTGAAGGGATCGACATCCTTGCCATTAGAAGATTAAAATGTATGCTTCGATGAAAACAAGTGCACATTTGTTCGGCAATCGCTTCTCCTAATGAATATATGCGATCTTCATCTATTGCTTGATGCCATTTTTCTAGGCTTCTTGTGGGATTAGGGGTGCTAATGACATTTAGTTTTGCTGCTTCTTGAATAACTGATTCTGGCGACATTTTCTTTAATTTAGTGACTAAACCTTCAAGCCCTAATTCAGGAAATAGTATCTTTACGGATTGTTCACCACAGACACTGATACATCCAGTAATAACTGATCTGTCTGGAATTACTAGCGGTGTGAATTTGCAACCATTTATTGGTTTTATTGAATGGATTGTTCCTATTGGCAAATGTTTTTCTATTCTCATTATTAAAGATTCCTCCCCAATATTATCGATAATAAATTAAACTAATTGCAACGAAAGAAGTATTAATATTTATTCATGAGAAAGATTGGAAAAGTATAAAGAGCTAGAGATCTACAGGTCTTTATCAGGGGTCGTGAAGACCCGCCAGAAGCAGTAGACGCAAAGGGAAATGATCGCTCCCCACGAACCGATCATAAAGATCCAGCCGTAAAGGTTCATTCCATTTCTCCCGCCCGCTTTTTACGATAATAAGCGATCCTGACCGCCAAGGCGATGGCGATGAATAGCAGGATCAAGCCAAGCCGGGTTGCCAGGACATAAGGTTGGTTGGCCGCCGGAACACCTTGCATCAGGATGACTGGAAGTCCCTGTTGAAAAAACCAAAAGCCGAGAATAAAGAGCAGGAAAACAGGGGTAACGTAGCGAATGATCGGCTTGTAAAACCAGGGGATACTCATCTCCGCCCCGCTGTGGATCTCGTCCCATGCTTTTTCGATCCCAAAGAACCAGACAAAAATGATCGTCTCGATCGTGCCGAAGAGGACCAGTGAGAAGGTCCCGCCCCAAAAATCAAGTTCATCGACCACGCCTTGTCCCAGAAAGAAGACCGGGAACTGGCAGAGGAAGAACAGGATCCCTCCCAGCCAAATGACCGCTTTTTTTCTGGTCACGCCAAAATCATCGGAAAAAAAAGCGACGGCCGGCGCCAATAAAGAGACCGAAGAGGTGATGCCGGCCAGAAAAAGGAGGGTGAACCAAAGGAGGGCAAAAAAGCCACCCAACTCAATTTGCCCGAAGATCAGCGGCATGGTGACAAAACCAAGGTTAAAGGCGCCGCTGTTGGCCGCGGCGGTTGCCCCGGCCGCGCCGAAAAAGACAAAAGCGGCCGGAATAACGATCGAGCCTCCCAGGACGACTTCAGCCATTTCATTGGTCGACGCGGCGGTCAGCCCGGAGAGAGCGATGTCATCCCCTTTTTTCAGATAGCTGGCATAAGTTAAGATCACCCCTATGCCGACACTTAGGGTAAAAAAGATCTGTCCGGCCGCCGCCATCCAGACTTTGGCGCTGGTCAGGACCGAGAAGTCGGGGTTCCAGAGAAATCCGAAACCACCAATAATGTTGGGCAGCATCAGGACCCTGATCGCCAGGATCAAGCCAAAGAGAAAAAGGATCGGCATGGCGATCTTGCAGAATAATTCGATCCCTCCCTGCAGACCGCGATAAATAAAATAAAAGTTGATCAGAAAAGTAAGAAGAAAAAAGATGTAAGCGGTCGTGAGATTGCTTCCCGGAGCCAGCCCCTGATAAGTACTTAAAAATCCTTTCATGGCTTCCGGGGTAACGACTGCAAAGAGTTGGCCGGTCAGTGAGAAGAAAGCGTAGCCCAGAAGCCACGATTCAATATAGGTGTAATAGAGGAAAATTACGACCGGACCAAAGACCCCGACCACGCCAAGATATTTGGCCAGCCGGTGTTTCCAAAGCCGATTGAGGATGAGAGGCGCGCTGCCGTGGCCAAAAAGCCCACCATGACGGCCAATTGCCCATTCGATCCACATCAGCGGAATGCCGAGCAGTACAAAAGAGATGAAGTAGGGGATCAGGAACGCGCCGCCGCCGTTCTGCGCCGCCTGGACCGGGAAGCGAAGAAAGTTCCCCAGCCCGACCGCCGACCCGGCGACCGCCAAAATTATTCCGAGCTTTGATCCCCATTTTTGCCGCGCTTCCGCCATGTTTAGATATTATGCAAAGGGGAGGGAAAAAAATCAAGCCGTAACCTTATAATCTTTGTCCAGGTACCTTTCCATTATAAAACCGATAGCGATAAAGACCGGCAGGGAAAATAGGGTGCGGAGGATGGAGAACTTGAGGCCGAGGAAGCCGATCTCAAAGGTGAGCATCGGGAGCTTCATGGCGCTGAAAACGCCAAGATAGATAAAAATGTTCCTGACGCTCGCCCCTTTTTGGGAAAGGATATAAGCCACAGGGAAAGCGCCGTAGAGCGGCCCGGCCTGAAGCGTGGCTAAAAGAATGACCCACAAAGTTCCGCCGATCCCCGATCCATGGCCGATATGCTTTTCAATTTTTTCCTTGGGGATCCAGACGTCAAAGAGGCCGACCAGCAAAAACATGAGCGGCAGGAAGGTGATCATTTCCAGAAAGAACTCGCTGAAATTGGCGTAGATCTTGAGGCCCGGGTCAAAGCTAAGGGCCAGAGAGCCGATAATGAAAATGGCAAACAATACAGCCCAGAAATATGCTTTTAGATGATTTTTGCCGGTCATAAAAATATTCCGATCAGCAGTCCGACAAATAAGGCGCCAAAGAAGCTTAAAAGATTCCTCATGACCGCCGCTTTTTTGCCGAAGTACTTTATTTCGATGGGGAGGGTTAAAACTCCGACCATGATCAAAGTGGTGATAAAGACTGCCACTACCGGGTATGAAACTCCCTTGACCATAAGGATCTTGGCTATTGGGAAAGCGATGAACCCCGGGATAAGAGCGATTGACCCAACCACCGCGGCGATAGCTATCCCCATCACGCCGCTTTTGCTCCCCAGGAGGACAAGGATCGTTTCGTCCGGGACCAGGTAAAGAAAAACACTGACCAGGGCCAGGACGGTCAGCAGGGAAGGGAGGAGGCCCAAGAACATCTTTACGCCTCGCTTGAATCCCTCAATAGTTTTTCTTTGGTCAACTGCCAGGGAGAGGAAGAAGCATAAAATTGCCGCCGATATTAAGAAGAACATTTGCCCACCTATTTCTCCTCCAGCTTATCAATTATTGTTTTTACCTTCTCCCCGATCTCGTCCCTGACTTTCCTAAAGAAATCCGGACCTTTTTCTTTCGGGTCCTCGATCTGCCAGTCGATCTTTTCCCTGGCGGGGAAATAGGGACAGGTGTCCTTGCACCCCATGGTGACGATGTAGTCAAAAGCCTGATAGGGGAGCTCCATAAATCCCTTGGATTTTTGCCCGGACAGATCAATCCCGATCTCGCTCATGACCTTGATCGCGTCAGGATTGACCACTCCCGACGGCTTTGACCCGGCGGAATAGGCTTCAATCTTCTCTCCGCCGAACTTTTTTGCAAACCCTTCCGCGATCTGTGAACGGCAGGAGTTTTCGACACAAACAAACAGCATTTTTACTTTTTCAGTCATGATGGTGTGCCTCCCTGAATAATGTTGGCCGAGTAGCTTTAGCGAACCAGACTAAACCGAGCATGACCGGGACCTCGATCAGAACTCCGACGACCGTTGCCAGCGATGCTCCGGACGATAGTCCGAATAAAATGGTCGACGTGGCAATGGCGACCTCAAAATGATTGCTTGCTCCGACCAGGGCCGAAGGGGCCGCGTCCTGGTAGGAGAGCTTTAACCATTTGGCCAAAGCGTAAGTCAGGCCAAAGATCAGGCAGGTCTGGATAAAGAGCGGAATGGCGATCAAAAAGATGATCTGCGGTTGGTTGATGATCAACTCGCCCTTAAAAGAAAAGAGCAGGACGAGCGTCAACAGAAGCGCGCCAATTGAGACCGGGGTCAGATAGTGAACAAACTCTTCTTCGAACCATTTGAACCCTTTCCGGGCGATCACCCATTTCCGGGAATAATACCCAAGTAAAAGCGGCAGGCCGACGTAGATCAGGACCGAGAGGACGATCGTCTCCCAGGGGATCGGCATCTGGTTGACTCCCAACAGCCAGCCGCCAAGCGGCGCGTATAAAAAGAGCATCGCCAGCGAATTGATCGCCACCATGACCAGCGTGTGTCCGTTGTTCCCCCTGGCCAGATGTCCCCAGATCAGGACCATGGCAGTACAGGGCGCGATCCCCAGCAGGATACACCCGGCAATGTATGAACGGAACAGTTCGACGGTCTCTCCGCTCTTGAGGAGTTCGGTGCCGGGGAGGGCTCCTTTAAAAAGAAAACCAAGGAAAAAAGAAGCGATCGCCAGCATGGTGAAAGGTTTGACGCACCAGTTGATGAACAGGGTCAGGAGGACCGGCTTGGGAGTTTTGCCCGCCTTGACCACTTCGTGAAAATCGATCTTGACCATGATCGGGTACATCATAAAAAAGAGACAGACCGCGATCGGAACAGATACTTGATAGACGGCGATCGAATCAAGGGTGATCGCCGCTTGCGGAAAAAGCTTCCCCAGCAGGATTCCCAGGCCGATGCAGAGAAAAACCCAAATCGTCAGGTATTTTTCGAAAAAACTTAAACGTCTCTCTTCGTGGGCTATCGTTCTACCGTCATTCATCTTAGTCCCCTGTTCACGGGTTGCCATTAAATAAGGCCGCCAATTGTTTTTTGAATTTAGAAAAGGCTGACTGGTCCAGGCAATAGTACGAATATTTTCCGGCGGTCCTTTTTTTTATCAGCCCGCGCGCGGTCAGCGCCTTTAAATGATGGAGTAGGAGGTTGTGCGGCAGGTCGAGCTCTTCGGTCAGCTCGCAGACGCAAAGTTCGTGCTTTAACAGAAGGCAGATGATGCGGAGGCGATTATCTTCCGCGACCGTTTTTAAGGTGGCCGCGACTGCCTTTAATTCCTTTTTGACGCAGGGACAGCGCTTCTTCATGTTAATAAGTATAGCCTGGGTCGGTTTATATGTCAATAATGGTTGACGTAAGAGAGGCGGCGGTCAAACGCTAAAGAGTTGTTTGGCGCTCCTGGTGGTGGAGATCGCGACCTCTTCCGGTGTAAGCCCTTTGAGCTCGGCGATCTTTTCGGCGACCTTAATGACGTAGCTTGGTTCGTTCCTCTGGCCGCGGAAAATTTGCGGCGCCAGAAAGGGGCAATCGGTTTCGATCAGAATCCGCTCGAGCGGGACACGAGAAGCCGACTCTCTTATGATTATTGCTTTTGGATAGGTGATATTGGCCGTATAAGATATGTAAAGACCGGCTTCAAGAGCGGCTTGTTCCAGCTCCGGGTCGCCGGCGAAACAGTGCAGAACCCCTTTTAAGTTCCTGTTCTCTTCGCGGATAATGTTGATCGTATCTTCCGCCGCTTCCCGGGAGTGGATGATCGCCGGCAGATCGAGCTCTTGCGCCATCTGGAGCTGGCGGCGGAAAACCTCCTGTTGTTTCTCGAGCGGGGAGAGCTTGTAGTGACAGTCCAGTCCCATTTCGCCCAGGCCAACCACCTTGTTTTCTTTCATATATAAGCGGAGATCGGCTTCGGTCTGTTTGGTCCAGGTCGAAGCTTCGTGCGGATGGATCCCGACCGCGGTAAAAATATAGCCCGGGTATTTGGCGGCAATTGAGCGGGCTTTCCGCCTGGCCTCTTCGTCAAGCGCGATGTTAACGATCGCCTCCAGCCGGGCTTCTTTTGCCCGGGCGATCACGCCGTTTAGATCAAGATCGAATTCCGGGTAAGTCAGATGGGCGTGGGTGTCGATGAACATTATTCTTTGAAGGTGCCGATCAGTTCGTGATGATCACCGATCTCGTGTTTAGCGAGATAGTCGTTGATCTCTTTTAAGATCCGCAAAGGAGCGGCGGTGTCTACAAAGTTGGCGGTCCCGACTTCAACCGCCGAAGCCCCCGCGATAAAGAATTCGATCGCGTCGGAGCCGGTCATGATCCCGCCGATCCCGATGACCGGGATCTTGACCGCTTTAGACGCTTCATAAACCATCCGGACCGCGATCGGTCTGATCGCCGGGCCCGAGAGCCCGCCGGTCGGACGGCCGATCCGGGAGCGCCGGGTCTCGATATCGATCGCCATCCCGACCACGGTGTTGATCAGGGAAATGGCGTTGGCTCCCGCGTTTTCCGCCGCTTTGGCGGTCAGGGTAATATCGGTGACGTTGGGGGAGAGTTTGGCGATGATCGGCAAAGTGGTTGCTTTACGGACCGCACTGATTACTTCTTTGGTCGCGGTCGGGTCGATCCCAAAAGCCATTCCCCCTTTTTTGACGTTAGGGCAAGAGATGTTAACTTCCAGCCCCTTGACCGTTTTCTCTTTGCCGAGCTGTTTGGCCAGTTCGGCGTATTCCTCTATGGTATCGCCGGCGATGTTAACGATGACCGGGATCTCAAGTTTAGCCAGGAAAGGGATGGCGTTTTTTATAAAGGCTTCCAATCCTTCGTTCTGCAGGCCGATCGAATTGATCATCCCTGAAGGGGTTTCAACGATCCTCGGCGGTGGATTCCCTTCTTTAGCTTTCAGGGAGACGCTTTTAGTGATCAGCCCGCCAAGTTTGTTGAGGTCGAGATAATCGGCAAACTCTTTGCCGTAGCCAAAGGTTCCGGAAGCGACTAAAACTGGGTTCTTTAATTTGAGACCGGCAAGTTCTACCACGATATCTCCTTCGCGTCGAAGACCGGGCCGTCTTTGCAGACGGTTTTATAGCCGTTGATGGTCATTACCGAACAGCCAAGGCAGGCGCCGATCCCGCAGGCCATTTTTTCTTCCAGGGAAAGTTGGCAGGCGATCTTCTTTTGGCCGGCGATCTCGGCGACCGCCTTGAGCATCCCCTTGGGGCCGCAGGCGTAAATAGCGGTTTCCGGGTAATGGATCTGGGTCACGGTATTGTTCAACAGGTCGATCAGGAGATCAGAAACATACCCTTTTCTGCCCTGGCTGCCGTCGTCGGTGGCGACAACCGATTGGTTGGCCAGGGAAGCGAGCTCATCCTCGCAAACCAGACAACTTTTGTCGCGAGCCCCGGCCAGAGCGTAGACCGCCCGTCCGCCGAGCGTTTTGAGTTTTTCCGCCAGTGCCGCCAGCGGGGCGATCCCCATGCCGCCGCCGACCAGAATGGCGATCTTTTTGGCCGGGTCAAGCTTGAAGCCGCTCCCGAGCGGTCCGAGAACGTCAACCTTGCTCCCGATGGTCGCTTTGGTCAGGAGAGTGGTCCCTTCGCCGACAACCTCGTAGAGGAGTTCAAAAGTCTGATGTTCCTTGTTGATCCGATGGAGGCTGATCGGCCGCCGCAAAAGGGGCTCGGTCCCGTTATCTACCCTGACGTTGACGAATTGCCCCGGTTCGCCGTTGGTAGAGATATAATGGGATTTGAGGGTCAGCTTGAAATATCGAGGGCCAACTTGTTTATGGTCGAGGACTTGGCACTGTTCTTGTGTCGCCATTACTATTATTATAGCAAAAAAGCAGCTGCGGAGGTAGTGTTTGAGTGCCAGGAAACCGCGAAGTTTATTCGCAGGTTTCCTGGGGTTAAAATAGCATTCCCGGTAATATTTTGCTAAAATAGCCTTTAACCGTGAATGAATTCGCGGGATTTAGGGGGAATAAATATGACCGACAGAAAGATCCTGCTAAGTGAAAAAGAGATGCCGACCCGCTGGTACAACATTGCTCCGGACTTGAAAACTCCCTTGGCGCCGCCGCTCCATCCGGCGACCCATAAGCCACTTGGTCCGGCCGACCTGGCCCCTCTTTTTCCGATGGAGATCATCAAGCAGGAGGTTTCGATCGACCCGTGGATCGATATCCCCCAGGAAGTCATCGACATTCTCAAGCTTTGGCGGCCAACGCCGCTGGTCCGGGCTTTGAGCCTGGAAAAAGCGCTGGGAACAAAAGCCAGAATTTACTATAAAAACGAAAGCGTCTCCCCGGCCGGGTCGCACAAGCCGAACACCGCCGTGGCGCAGGTTTACTATAATAAAAAAGAAGGGGTCAAAAGGATCGCGACCGAGACCGGGGCGGGGCAGTGGGGATCGGCTCTTTCCTTTGCCTGTGCCTTGTTTAAATTAGAATGCCAGGTCTATATGGTCCGGGTCAGCTTTGATCAGAAACCATACCGGAAGCTGATGATGCAAACCTGGGGGGGGAACGTTGTCGCTTCGCCGAGTGAGCTGACCGAATACGGCCGGGCGGTCTTAAAGAGCGATCCGAACAACAAAGGGAGTCTGGGGATGGCGATTTCCGAAGCGGTGGAAGACGCGGTCAAACGGGAAGATACCAAATATTCTCTCGGTTCGGTCTTGAACCATGTTCTTTTGCATCAAACAATTATCGGGTTGGAGGCCATTGAACAACTTAAGTCAATCGGTGAAAAGAGCCCGGATGTCGTCATCGGCTGTGTCGGCGGCGGGAGCAATTTTGCCGGCCTTGCTTTTCCGTTCCTGAAAGATAAGTTGAAAGGAAAGACCAATCCAAAAGTTATCGCCGTTGAGCCGATGTCTTGCCCGACCCTGACCAAAGGGCTATATGAATATGATTTTGGCGATACCGCCGGGCTGACCCCATTGGTCAAGATGTTCACCCTGGGGCATGACTTTATGCCGCCGGGAATCCATGCCGGCGGGTTGCGCTATCACGGCATGGCCCCGATCGTCAGCAACCTGGCCAAAGATAAAGTTATTGAGGCCAAGGCGTATCATCAGACCGAGTGTTTTGCTGACGCGGTCCTTTTCGCCCGGACCGAAGGGATCATCCCCGCGCCGGAGAGCTCGCACGCCATCCATTGCGCGATCGAAGAAGCGAAAAAAGCGAAAGAGGGGGAAGTGATCATTTTCAATTTAAGCGGGCACGGGCATTTTGACCTGGCCGCATATGACACCTATCTTTCCGGGAAGCTCGAGGATTATGAATACCCGATGGAGAAGATAAAAGAAGCTTTGAAAAAAGTTCCTAAAGTTTAATGTCATGGGATGGTATCCTGGGTTTGGTTTAACCGCGCAATTAATTGCGCGGTTAGATGGAAACCGAAAAATAATCCATTTGTCATTTGTTCATTGGAAATTGGTCATTACCCGCCGCAGGCGGGTTGTGGGGCCGTAGCTCAGCTGGGAGAGCGCTAGATTTGCATTCTAGAGGTCAGGGGTTCAATCCCCCTCGGCTCCACCATCTAATTGAAGAAATGCCTGCTTGTTGAAAGGTCAGTCAGGGGTTCTCCCGACGGTCAATAATTTGTAATAATGATGGAATCGTCGGGATCCCGATTTCATCGGGAGATCCCCCTCGGCTCCATAAACTTTGGGTTAAGTCGGTAAGAGTTTAATTTATTAATTGGGTGATTAAAATATGAAAATACCTGACTATCAATCAATAATGCTTCCACTCTTAAAATACGCGAGTGATAATAAAGAGCATGGGATAAGGGAGGCTATTGAATATATTGCCGATTATTTTAGCTTGACCGAACAGGATAGAAAAGAGGTTTTGCCGAGTGGGTCACAGTATATTATTGATAATCGTGTTGGTTGGGCAAGAACATACCTTAAAAAGGCTGGACTACTTGAATCAACAAAGCGAGCATATTTTAGAATAACTGATCTTGGACTTAATACTCTTAAAAAAAATCCTTCGGAAATCAATGTGGGATTCCTTGAGCAATTTCCTTTATTCATGAGATTTAGAAATATCAAAAAGGAAAAAGACCAAGATGAAGAACAAGAGATGGCATTCAGCGCAACACAAACACCCCAAGAACTTTTGGAATATGGCTACCAAAAAATCAAGAGAGATTTGTCGGAGGAATTGTTGGGATTTGTGAAACAAAGCTCACCTCGCTTTTTTGAAAAATTGGTTGTTGAGCTTATGCTTGCTATGGGCTATGGAGGATCTCGAAAAGATGCTGGCCAAGCAATTGGGCAAAGTGGTGATGGCGGAATAGATGGGATTATCAAGGAGGATAAACTTGGGCTTGATGTTATTTATATCCAAGCAAAGCGTTGGGAGGGGGTCGTTGGTTCCAAAGAAATTAGAAATTTTGTTGGTAGCTTGGTTGGGCAAAAAGCGAATAAAGGGGTTTTTATCACTACCTCTGGATTTACAAAAGATGCTTTGGAGTATGTAAAAACGATAACGCATAAAGTTATTTTGATTGAAGGCGTAAATCTTGCGCGACTTATGATAGAGAACGACATAGGTGTTTCAAAAGTAATCAGCTATGATGTTAAAAAGATAGATTCTGACTATTTTATTGAAGAGTAAGGAAACCGCGACGATAATGTCGCTGGTTTCCTTTTTGAGTAAACAGTGGAATTGTAAGTTGTTAATTAGCGATTCCGATCCCGCTCGTTCTCGGTGAGGAATTTTTTCCGCAGGCGGATATTTTTCGGGGTGATCTCCACCAGTTCGTCGTCGTCGATGAATTCGAGCGCCTGTTCCAGGGTTAAAATGATCGGCGGGGTCAGCCGGATCGCTTCATCGGCGCTCGCCGCCCGGATGTTGGTCTGCTTTTTTTCTTTGCACGGATTGACCGTCATGTCCATGGCGCGGGAGTTTTCTCCCACGATCATCCCCTCGTACACTTCAATTCCCGGTTTAACAAAGAGGCGGGCCCTCTGCTGAAGGTTGTCGAGGGCGTAAGAGGCGGTCTTGCCGGTGTTGCCGGAGATCAAGACCCCGTTCTGCCGCTGGGCGATCTCCCCTTTAAAGCGTTCGTATTTGGCAAAAGCGTGGTTCAGTATCCCTTCCCCTTTGGTGTCCATAATAAATTCCGCCCGGAAACCGAGCAGGCCGCGGGTTGGGATCATGTAGGTGAGAGTGATGGTCCCGTTCTTGTTCGACATGTCGAGCATTTCTCCCCGACGCTGACCGAGCTTTTCGATCACCGTGCCGGCAAACTGTTCGGGGACCTGGATGATCGTCTGTTCCATTGGTTCCATTTTTTCATTGTTGATCGTCTTGAAAATTACTTTGGGCTGGGAGACCTGGACCTCGTAATTTTCCCGGCGCATCTCTTCTAAAAGAATTGAAAGATGGAGCTCGCCGCGGCCGGAGACGGTAAACCCCTCGCCGTTCTCGAGCGGTTCCAGGCGCAAGCCGACGTTAGTCTCCAGCTCTCTTTCCAGCCGTTCTTTGATCTGGCGGGTGGTGACAAATTTTCCTTCGCGTCCGGCGAAAGGGGAATTGTTGACGATAAATTCCATCGTCAGGGTCGGTTCGTCAATGACCAGCAGGGGGAGCGGCCGCGGATCTTCGGCAACGGTGATCGTTTCGCCAATGGTGATGTCGGGCATTCCGGCGACCGAGACAATGTCGCCGCAGTCGGCTTCGTTGACCTCGACCTGCTTTAACCCGTCAAAAATATGGAGCTTGGTGATCTTTCCCGGTTTGACCGAGCCGTCCCGCTTGCAAACGACGATGTTGGCTCCTTTGTTCAGCCGGCCGCTGTTGACCCGGCCGATCGCTATTCTTCCGACATAATCATCATAGGCTAGGTTGGTCACCTGCATCTGAAGAGGGTCGGCGCTTTTGTCCGGATAGGGCGGGACATGTTTAAGGATCGTTTCAAAAAGGGGGGTCAGGTCGGTACTGGTATCTTCCAGCGCGTGCTTGGCGACCCCTTCGCGGGAAATGGTATAGACGATTGGGAAATCAAGCTGTTCATCGGTCGCGTCGAGCTTGACGAACAGGTCAAAAACTTCGTCGACGACGTTGTGGGCCCGGTGCCCTTTCTTGTCGATCTTATTGATAACGACGATCGGCTTGAGACCCAGCTTGAGCGACTTGGAGAGGACGAACTTGGTCTGCGGCATCGGCCCTTCGCGGGCGTCGACCAGCAGGAGGACGCTGTCGACCATTTTCAGGACCCGTTCGACCTCGGAGCCGAAATCGGCGTGGCCGGGGGTGTCTACGATGTTGATCTTGTAATCCTTGTATTTGATCGAGCAGTTCTTGGAAAAAATGGTGATCCCGCGCTCTTTTTCCAGGTCGTTGCTGTCCATGACCAGTTCCACGACTTCGTCCCGCTCGCCGAACGCTCCCCCCTGGCGGAGGAGATGGTCGGTCAACGTCGTTTTGCCGTGGTCGACGTGGGCAATGATCGCGATATTGATTATCTTTTTCATGACTTCCTCATTATAGCAGATAGACGATGATCACTTATCTATCGTGACCGCCGCGGAACAATTTCAACCTTTTGTCGCGTTTTGGAGTATAATAATATTATGCTTATTCCATTATCAAAAATGCGCAACGGCGAATCAGGCGTTGTCCAGGAGATCAGGGGGGGCGGAGAGTTAAAGAACCGGCTGGCCGCCCTGGGATTGCGCGTTGCTTTGAATGTGACCAGGGTCAGCGGGATGATCTTCCTTGGCCCGATCACAGTGAAAGTCGGCCATACCCAGATCGCCCTGGGACACGGCATGGCTGGGAAAGTGATCCTTGAGGTTGAGAGATGAGAAAGATCCTGCTGATCGGCAATCCCAACGTCGGCAAGAGTGCGGTTTTTGCCCGGTTGACCGGGTTGGAAGTTATTACCTCAAACTATCCGGGGACAACCGTTGAATTCCGCAAGGGGTACATGCTCCTGGGGGAAGAAAAAGTCGAAGTGGTTGACGTTCCCGGGACCTATACTCTGGAGCCGAACTGCAAAGCGGAAGAGGTAACCTGCGATATCCTCAAAGAAGCGACCAAAGCGGCGCTCAAAACCGGGGATGTGGTCATCAATGTGGTTGACGCGACCAACCTGGAGCGGAACCTCTATCTGACCCTGGAACTGATGGAGCTCAAGATCCCGGTCATTGTCGCCATGAACATGTGGGACGACACCAAGCACCGGGGGATCCATATCGACCTGAAGCAATTGTCCGACTGGCTTGACGTACCGGTCGTGCCGACCGTGGCGGTGACCGGCGAAGGGTTTGCCCGACTGATCGGCCAGGTCTATAAAGCCAGGCCGCCAAAGGTAAGAAAGCACACCCGCGACGAGCGCTGGGAAGATATCGGCCGGATCATCGCCCTGGCCCAGCGGCTGGAGCACCGGCACCATACGATCTGGGAACGGATCCAGGATATGACGATCAAACCGGAGACCGGCTTGCCGTTCGCTCTGGTCATTGCCTTTTTCTCTTTTTTCGTTATCCGTTTTATTGGCGAGGGGATCATCAACTATATCTCCGACCCGGTGTTCAATAATTTGTGGACCCCGATCTTGCTGAAATTAAGTGCCTGGCTTGGCGGGGGAGGGCTGTTTCATGACATTCTGGTCGGCAAACTGATCGCCGGCCAGATCGATTACATCCAATCGTTCGGGGTCTTGAGCACTGCGCTTTATGTTGAATTTGCCATGGTCCTTCCATATATAGTTTCCTTTTATCTGATCCTTGGCTTGCTGGAGGATTCGGGCTACCTGCCGCGCCTGGCGGTTTTGATGGACAACCTGATGCACCACATTGGCCTGCACGGGTTTGCCATTGTCCCGACCCTCCTTTCGTTTGGCTGTAATGTCCCGGGGATCCTGGCGACCAGGGTCCTGGAAAGCAAGCGGGAGCGTTTTATCGCTTCAACCCTGATCTCGATCGGCATCCCCTGCGCCGCCCTGCAGGCAATGATCATTGGACTGCTGGGCCGGCACGGGCTTTTACCGGTTTTGGTCGTCTACGGAACGCTCGGTTTGACCTGGCTGGTGTTAGGGATGATCATGAACCGGTTGACCCCCGGGTTCAGCCCGGAGCTTCTGCTGGAGATCCCGCCATACCGCTGGCCTCCCCCCAGGGTCTTGTTCCGCAAGACCTGGTGGCGGGTCAGGGAGTTTATAACCGAGGCTCTCCCCCTGATCATGCTTGGCGTGCTGGTCGTCAACCTGCTCTATTATTTGAATATTTTTGACGCGATCGCCGCGGTGACCGCGCCTGTCGTCAGCGGCCTGCTCGGTTTGCCCAAAGGGGCGATCGTGGCGATCGTGATCGGCTTTTTACGAAAAGATGTCGCGGTCGGCATGCTGGTGCCGCTGGCCCTGACGGTGAAACAGCTGATTGTCGCGTCGGTCGTTCTGGCGACATTTTTTCCGTGCATTGCCACCTTTATTATTTTTATCAGGGAGCTCGGCTGGAAGGACATGCTCAAGGGGACGGCGATCATGCTGGTTACTTCTTTGACCGTCGGCGGCCTGTTGAATTTTATTTTAAACCTCTTTTGACTTGTTTGCTATAATAGATAATTACTTTTAAAGGGAGCTTGATATGGGAGAATTAATAACTAAAGAGAACTTTGAGAAATTGCGGCAGAAACTGGAAGAGCTCAAAAAGCGCCGGGTTAAGATATCAAAGGTGATCGGCGAAGCGCGGGAGCATGGTGACCTTCGGGAGAATTCCGCTTATCATACCGCCAAAGATGAACAGGGGCTTAACGAAATGCGGATCCGCGATCTGGAAGCCAAGCTCGCCAATGCGACGATCGTTGAGAAAGGGCAGATGCCTAAAGGGGACGGGATCTCTCTTGGGTCAACGGTAAAGGTCAAAGCGCTCGATAACGGGAGCGAACTAGAGTTCACCCTGGTGACGGAAATGGAAAGCGATCCTCTGGAGAATAAGATCTCAACCGATTCCCCGATCGGTGAAGCGGTCTTTGGATGCAAAGTGGGGGACAAGGTCGAAGTAGAGGTTCCCCGGGGGCTGATCAAATATCAAATTTTGGAGATATCATAACTCCGGCGATCTTTCGCTGGGCTTTTCCCGGAAAGCGTGTCATACTGGTACCAAGGTCGAAATTAATAGTTTCTATTAATGGTATTTAATCTGATATAAGGAGCTCAATAATATGAAAAGCATATTTGTAGGAAATTTGCCATGGTCGGCGACTGACGACGAACTCAGAAGTAAGTTTGCTGAATTCGGCAATGTCATTTCCGCCAGGATCATGATCGATAAAATGACGAACAAATCCCGCGGATTTGGTTTTGTTGACATGGACGACAACGATATGGCGAAAGCCGTAACGGCTATGAGCGGTTACAAGTGGGGCGATCGTGAACTAACAGTTAACGAAGCCAAGCCACGGACCGAAAACCGCGACAGCGGCGGCCGCAGAGACTTTAAACGCTTCTAGTTCTGCGTAGTTGACTTTGTAAGGCGCCTGAGACCATCAGGCGCCTTTTTTTTGTCTAGCGGATCGGGGTGACGGTCATTTGCCAGCCGTCCATTATGGTCAGTCCGGGATTACGGTCCATTTCGGAGCAGAGGGCGGTGGGGGATTGCAGGACCATGCCGAAGGCGAGGGTCCGGTCGGGAGGCGGGGTCAAGGGGAGATCGACATCGTGCTGGATCAGGTAACGGAACGGGTCCATTTTCCCAAAATAGTAATTGGCAAAATCATGCTGCTCCTCACTGGTCAATTGAGGCATATATTTCGCGATCTGGCCGGCCGAAGTATCGACCGGGACCCAGCCGTAGTTTGGCAGGTAGATCTGGGCCCAGAAGTGATCGCCGCAGCCCGCATCATTGACCGGGAAAAGCTGGAGCCCGCCGGAGGCCCGCGCCGGGATCCCGACCGAACGGCATAAAGCCGCGAAGTACATGCTCTGTGCCCCGCAATCCCCATATCTTTGTTCCTGCACGAAAACCGATTCCGGTATTTTTAACGCCTCAAGGGCGAGGTGCGGAGTGAAGCTATAGTCCAGATCCCAGACAATGTGGTCATAAAATATCTTGGCGATCTTATATGGATTTTTTTCCCGTCCGGCGAGCTGGCGGGCCTTGGCCCTGATAGCCGGGGTCAGGGCGATATTTTTACCGGAGGCGGTGTATTGTTTGTATAACGGGCTCTGGCGGTCGTATTGGCCGATCTTATCCGGGTCGACCTTGAAGCGCTCTTCGTAGTGGGTGAACAATATTTCCAGGCCGATCGACAGGTCGTCTTTGATCTCTTCGAGCGGGATCTCAAAATAGGCGACCCCCAGGTCGCCGTCCTGTTTGAGCGGGTACTTCAGATATTCTCGCGGATAAATTGAGATCAGTTTGATATCCTGCTGGGCCGCTGTGACCAGCGGGAGGGGGAGCCAGACTTTATACAGCCCTTTATCGGGAAGAGACTTTCTGGGAATAGAGATCTCCCCTTTGGCCCGGTAGCTGATCGGGTTGGTCAGGGTTTGTCCGGGAAGGAGATCATCCTTGGCGTAGATATAACGGCTCATGATCTGGAAAAAATTGGTGCTTTTGCCCAGCGCCGAGGCCGACTGCTCGCCGCGAAGCTTGGGGTAGATATGGGCCAGGGTGTTCAGGAAATCAACAAAATAATAGACCGTCCCTCCGATCTTTAAACTGGGAAGGCGTCCTTCTTTGATCACCTGATCGATCGTACTTTCGGGGATATCCGGGAGAGCCTGTTTGATCATTCCCCGGGCCGCTTCTTCGCTCAAGCTATAGGTGGAGGTGATCTTCTCGACCCGGGTCAGAGCATCGCGGCATTCATTGACCTGTCCGATTTTTCCCTCCGCGCGCAGTTTGGTAATTGCCGAAAGGTAGTGGTCAAAAGCGCCGAAGTATTCGGTTTTCATTTCAATCTCTTTGGCTTGGGTGAAAAGCTTTTCACCCGGCGAGGCAAATGGGTTGGCGCAGCTAACGACGATAACGCTGATCAGAAGGCAGAAGAAGCCAAGAATTAGAAAGCGCTTCATATGCATTGTCCTGATTTTCCCATTATTGGCAAATTGTGTCAATTGCTGGTTTGTTTCCCCCCTGATCTGGTGTTATACTTTTGGGCATCCGGAGGGAAATAATATGAAAAAAAATCGTTCTTATGCTTATATTGTCGCGGTTTTGGTCTTGAGCTGGATCGTGCAATACGTCCTGTTTTCGGGAATGCTGCCGGAAAAATATCTTTCTCTTTACATGTTCGTTCCGGCGGCGCTCGCTTTTGTTTTTTTCCTGTTCGGCAATGACCCATGGAAAAGACAGGCGGCCCTCTTTACCCGCCGGACCAGCCTCTGGTCATGGATCTTTGCCCTGATCTATCCTTTGATCTGGTTCGGCATAATTATCGCGATCGCCCTGGCCGCCGGTTTGGGGAAATTCAACGCCGACGCTCTCGCGGTTGTCGCCAGCTGGCCATTCCTGACCAGCTTTATCACTATGGTGCTTATTATGGCGCCGGTCGTTTTTGGCGAAGAGTACGGCTGGCGGGGTTATCTCCTGCCGGAGTTGGACAAAAAGCACGGCCGGGTTTGGGCGACCGTGATCACCGGTCTGGTTTGGGGGCTCTGGCATATCCCTTCATATTATATAACCTACAGCCAGGCCGGATTGGGGAATCCGATCCTGTTGACCGCGATCGCCGTGATCTTTGTGACGGTCGGCGCTTTCCCTTACACTTATCTGTTTTATTTGAACGGCAATCTTCTCCCCTGTGTTCTGTTCCATGCGGTTTATGACAAGGCGGCCGGGGTGGCGTTCTTTTCCACTTCGGGCAGTACCGGTCCCGGCCAGGGAGCGCCAGGGTTGTTGACGATCCACTGGCCTTATGTCCTCGGCCTGGTCATTGTGACCGGTTCGGTCCTGGCCGTTTTTCTTGCCCGTGAATTTGTCAAATCAAACTTTGGGAGTCCGGAGCGATTTCAGTAAATGATCGATGAGCGGGGAATTGGATCGCTATTAACCGCGGCCAAAAGTCCTGACCAGGGGTTGGTTAGGGAGATCCTGGCCAAGGCCGGGGAGGGGAAGGGGTTGACCCCGCAAGAGACCGCCCCCCTTTTGCAGTGCGACGATAAAGATCTGGTTGGGCAAATATTCCAGACCGCCAGTAGAGTGAAAGAACAAATATACGGTAAACGGATGGTCCTCTTTGCCCCGCTATACGTGACGAATGAATGCGTCAACAATTGTCTTTATTGCGGTTTTCGCAAAGATAATACCGGGTTGATCCGCAAAACCCTCTCCCTGCCGGAACTGGCGGAAGAAGTTACAATCCTCGAAAACACGGGACATAAAAGAATATTGATGGTTTTCGGGGAGCATCCCAAATACGCGAACATTGATTTTATTGAGCAAGCGATCGATCGGGCTTATTCCGTCAAGACCGAAAAAGGCGAGATTCGGAGAATTAACGTTAATTTGGCCCCACTTTCCCTAGAAGACTTTAAACGACTTAAAGCGGCGAAGATCGGCACGTACCAGGCTTTTCAGGAGACGTATCATCGGGAAACATATAAAAAGATGCACCCTTCGGGGAAAAAAGCCGATTATGATTGGCGTCTCTCCGCTTTTGATCGGGCCCAACAGGCCGGAATTGACGATCTTGGTGCCGGCGTGTTGTTCGGCCTGTACGATTATAAATTTGAGGTCCTGGCTTTGCTTTTTCATTCAATGCACTTGGAAAAGGAATATAGATCAGGCCCACATACCATTTCGGTTCCCCGGCTTGAGCCGGCACTCAACGCTCCCGCGGCCAATCAGCCGCCGCACCCTGTTTCTGATTATGAATTCAAGAAGCTCGTGGCGATTATCCGCCTGGCCGTCCCTTATACCGGGATGATCCTCTCAACCCGGGAATCCGCCGCATTGAGAAACGAGCTGATTGGGTTAGGCATTTCCCAACTCTCCGCCGGTTCCAGGACCTATCCGGGAGGATACAAGGACCAGTCGGCGCATGTGGCGGTCGAAGAGCAATTCCAGATCGAGGATGATCGGACGCTTGATCAGGTAATTAACGACCTATGCGTGATCGGACATATTCCCAGCTTTTGCACCGCCTGTTATCGTCTCGGCAGGACCGGCGAGCATTTTATGGGTTTTGCCAAGACCGGGTTCATCCGCGAATTTTGCACCCCCAACGCCCTGTTGACCTTTAAAGAATATCTTTTGGATCACGCATCGTCTGCCACCAGGGAGATCGGCGAGCGGGTTTTAACGGAACATTTGGCGGAAATGAAGAATGAGCCAGCCCTCGGAAAAACAAAAGAGAAGTTAAGCCAATTGGAACAGGGAGCAAGGGACCTGTATTTCTAGGATATAACAAAAGGAAGTGTTGTAATGAGCGGAAAAGAAGAAAAAAAATATGAGTCGTTGAGCCCCTTTGAACTGAAGAACAAACTGATCGCCATGGCCAAAGAGCGGGGAGAAAAGACCATGCTTAACGCCGGCCGGGGGAATCCCAACTGGGTCGCAATGGTCCCGCGCAAGGGGTTCGCGGAGTTCCTGCTTTTTGCGGTGGCGGAATCGGAGCGGCGGCCCCATCGCCCCAGGATCGGGAATGTTCCGGAAAAGCACGGCATTGCCGGGCGGCTGCGGGAATTCCTGCAAAGCCGGCCGGGCCTGGACGGAACAAAGTTTTTGCGGGCCGCCCTGGACTATGTTGAACACGAAATGAAGATCGACCCCGATGAATTTACGCTGGAGATGTGCGACGCCATATTGGGGGACCACTATCCGACGCCGGACCGGATGCTTACTCTCTCTGAACGGATCGTCCACCAATATTTGACGCGGGAAATGGGGCTTGGCGGCCAATGGGACCTCTTCGCGACCGAAGGGGGGACTGCGGCGATGGATTATATTTTTTATTCCCTCAAGGCGAACAAGCTTTTCAAGGTCAGGGACAGGATCGCCCTGGGGACCCCGATCTTTACCCCGTATATCGAGATCCCGCGGCTGAACGACTACCGGTTTGTCGAGGTCAATATTGAGCAGGATGAGAACAACGACTGGCAGTATCCGGACGCCGAGCTCAAAAAGCTTGAAGATCCCAAAATAAAAGCTTTTTTCCTGGTCAATCCTTCCAACCCCACTTCGGTCGCCGTGCATCAAAAGTCCCTGGACAAGATCGCGAAGCTGGTCGACACCAAAAGAAAAGACCTTATTATCCTGACCGACGACGTCTACGGGACCTTTGTCAACGGCTTCCGCTCCCTGGCGGCGGCCGCTCCCCGGAACACTATCCTGGTCTATTCGTTCTCCAAATACTTTGGGGCGACCGGCTGGCGGTTGGGGGTGATCGGCCTCCGGTCTGACAATGTACTGGATGGCCTGATCAAACAGCTCCCGGGCAAAGAATTAAAAGAACTGCGTCAGCGCTATTGCCACGTGGAGTTTGATCCGGACAATATGCGGCTGATCGACCGGATGGTGGCCGACAGCCGCTCGGTGGCGCTGCATCACACCGCCGGGCTTTCGACCCCCCAGCAGGTGATGATGGTATTTTTCTCCCTTTATTGTTTGTGCGATGGCAAGGGGGTTTATAAACAGGAGGCGCAATCCATTGTCCGCGAACGGTTTGAAGCGCTGTATAAGAACCTTGGGATCCCGGCCCCCCGGCACGAAGCCGACGCCCATTACTATTCCACCATCGATATCCCCGCCCTGGCGGAGCAGCGTTACGGGAAAGAGTTCTCGGCCTGGCTGGTGGAACAGCATGAGCCGATCGACTTTATCTGGCGGCTGGCGGAAGAAAAAGGGGTAGTTTTGCTGGACGGGGGAGGGTTTGACGCCCCCAACATGTCGATCCGGGTCTCCCTGGCCAACCTGCAGCTTGACGCGTACGAAAAGATCGGCCGTGGGGTCAGTGATCTGCTGGCGCAGTACCATCAAGAGTGGGGGGGGAAGTAAAATATGTTCGAATTATTTTCCGGTTTATGCCGCGCCTATCCCCAGCTGACGGTTTTTCTGGCGATCGCGGTCGGTTATTTTGTCGGCAGGATCAAGATCTTTGGCTTTACTCCGGGTTCGACCGTCGGGGTCCTGCTGGCCGCGCTGGTCCTGGGGCAGATGAACATCGAGGTCCACGAGCTGCTGCGGGAAGTCGCCTTTGCCCTTTTTATTTTTGCCATCGGCTACAAGGTCGGGCCTTCGTTCTTCAGCGCGCTAAAAAAAGACGGCTTGAGCTACATTTGGGTCTCTCTGGTCCTGGCGGTCTCCGGTTTGATCACCGCTCTGGCCCTGGGGAAGATCTTTGCTTTTGATCCCGGCACTACCGCCGGTCTACTGGCCGGGGCAATGACCCAGTCGACCATTATAGGGACGGCCGATGGGGCGATCAAGGCCCTTCCCATTACCGACCAGGCTAAAACCTTGATGCAGAGCAACGTTGCCGTCGCCTATGCGATTACATATATATTCGGGGTGGCAGGGTTGATCATTTTTTACCGGCTCGTGCCAAAGATCATGGGACTTGATCTAAAAAAAGAAGCCCGGACGCTGGAAGCGAAAATGGGGGGCTCCGGGGAAGAAGAGCGGCCGGAAATATTTTCCTGGTACAAGCAGGTCAACCTGCGGGCATATAAATTAACCGATCGTCAAATGGCCGGAAAAACGGTCAAAGAGCTTGAAGCAGTTTTTCCGGACAAGGTCGCGCTGGAAAAGATCAAACGCGGGGGAGAACTGATCTCTTATGATCCGGAGACGGTTGTCCGGCTTGGGGACGAGCTTGTGTTGACCGGCGGTTATAAGGGATTGTGTTCCGCTCCGGAGCTGATCGGGCCGGAAATTGACGATCAACTTTTACTTGGCCTGGAAGGAGAGGTCCTGGATGTGGTGGTCCTGAATAAAGCGGTGGTGGGGAAGAGCCTTGAGGAATTGAGCAAAAGCATTGGGCATGGCTGTTTCCTGAAGCGGATCAGGAGGGAAGAGCATGACCTGCCGCTCATCCCGGGGACGATGATCAACAATTGCGATATTCTGACCCTGGCCGGTTCCCGCGACGACCTGGAAAAATATATCGCCTATCTGGGTTACGTGGAACGACCTACCGCTATGACCGACCTGGTGATGGTGGGGATCGGCTGTTTTTTGGGGACCCTGGCCGGACTGCTTTCCATTACTGTATTGGGGATCCCGGTCTCGCTCGGGATCGGCGGCGGTATTCTGGTCGCCGGGCTGGTCAGCGGCTGGCTGCGGTCTGTCCATCCTACTTTTGGCATGATCCCCGGAGGGGGACAATGGATATTGACCGACCTGGGGCTTAATCTTTTTGTCGCCTGCGTCGGGCTTAGCGCCGGGCCGCTCGCTCTGCAGGCGATCAAGACCATGGGAGTGACGGTCTTTATCGCGGGTGCGATTCTGACCCTGGTCCCGCATATCGTCAGCATTATCTTTGGCCGTTTGGTGTTGAAAATGGACCAGTTGGTCCTTTTTGGGGCGTTGACCGGAGCGGGGACCGCCACTCCATCGCTCAATGCCCTCAAAGACGAAAGCGAGAGCGCGGTCCCGGCCCTTGGCTTCGCGGTCCCTTACGCGATCGGCAATGTCATCTTGACCGTCTGGGGGACGATCATCGTCCATGTCATGGCGCTGGCGCGCTGATCCTTTATCCTCTGCGGGGCGGACCGGGTTGTAACTCTTGGCGATATCGGTTAAAGTTAATAGATATGCTGAAACCGAACCTTAACATCGCTTTTGTCGGCAATTATTCACCGCGCATTTGCGGGATCGCCACTTTTACCACCGACCTTTGCGAAGCGACCGCCAAACAGCTGGGACGCAAGTCCAACGTCTTTACGGTCGCCGTCAACGACACCGACCAGGGGTACCCTTATCCGCGCCGGGTTGAATTTACCCTGCAAAGGAACCAGCAGAGCGATTATTACGAAGCGGCCAATTTTATCAACTCCAGCAATGCCGATGTGGTCTGCGTCCAGCACGAATACGGGATCTACGGCGGCTGGGACGGCGTTTATATCCTCTCCCTGATCTCCAGCTTGAGCGTGCCGGTGGTCGTGGTTTTGCACACGGTCCTCAAGAACCCGACCCCCAACCAGAAAAAGATCATTCAGGAGATGGCCCAGCGGGCCAACAAGCTGGTCGTCATGAGCGAGCTGGCGGTGACCTTGCTCCAAGAGGTCTACGCGGTCCCGGCCGAGAAGATAAAAATGGTCTATCACGGCACCCCCGATTTTACATCTCTCGATAACAGCCATTACAAGAAACGTTTTCGGGTCGAAGGGAACCAGACCCTGCTGACCTTTGGCCTGCTTAGCCCGAACAAGGGGATCGAAACGGTCATCAAAGCTCTTCCCAAACTGGTGAAGGATTTTCCCCGGCTGATCTATATTGTGCTGGGGAAGACCCATCCCAATGTCCTGAAAGAGTACGGCGAAAAATACCGGGCCGGCCTGGTCGCCCTGGTCGACGAACTCGGCCTCAATGAGCACGTGATCTTTGACGACCGCTTTGTCAGCCTGGAAGAGCTCTACGCCTGGCTGATGGCGGCCGATATTTACATCACCCCTTACCTGAACGAGGCGCAGATCGTCAGCGGGACCCTTTCTTACGCGATCGGTGCGGGGAATGCCATTATTTCGACCCCGTACTGGTATGCCAAGGAGATGCTCTCCGAGAACCGGGGCCAATTGATAAACTTCGGCGATTCCGAGGCTCTCTCTTCCTCGCTCCGCGATCTTTTGGGGGACAAAAAGAAGCTCAAATCAATGCGCGACAAGTCCTATAAATTCGGCCGGCAGATGCGCTGGGAAAAAGTTTCGGAAAAGTACCTGGAGGTATTCCGGCAGGCCAAGTCAGGAGGGGTAAAAAGGTCCCTGGTACTGAAAACACCCGCCCTGCTGATGCGCGAACCGGCCTTTGACCTGGCCCATTTAAAGCGCCTGACCGACGGGACCGGGTTGATCCAGCATGCCAAATATATTGTTCCCGACCGGCATACCGGTTACTGTCTCGACGATAATTCCCGCGCCCTGATGTTGTGCGCCTGGGCGTTCTTTCTTTTACAGAGCGAAGACGCGCGCGCCCTTATTCCCACTTACTTCAGCTTTACCCATTTCCTGCAAAACCCCGACGGAAACTTCCATAATTTTATCGATTACCAGCGCCGCTTTTTGGACGAGACCGGCTCGGACGATGCCTTTGGGCGGGCCCTTTGGGCGCTCGGGTTCATCATCTGGCGGCCGCCGCGCAACGCCTACCGCTCTCTTGCCTGCGAATGTTTTCACAAGGCTCTCCCCCAGGTGCGCGGCCTGAACCTGCGGGGGAAGGCGCTGGCAATGCTCGGGATGACCTCATATTTGCGCTGTTACCAGGGGGACGAGAGCGTCACCGCTCTCCTGCGCGAATGCGCCGACCATCTTCTGGCGGTGCACCAGGATGTTTCAGACGATAACTGGCGCTGGTTCGAAGATATCATCTGCTACGACAATGGGATCATGCCGATGGCACTTTTTCAAACCTATTCCATTCTTCACGAAGAAAAATATCTGCGGGTCGCCAGGGAGACGCTCGACTTTTTGGAGAAAGTGACCAGCAACAACGGCCGCCTGTCGCTGGTCGGCAGCCGGGGCTGGTACAAAAAAGGGGGGGAGAGGGGGCAGTACGACCAACAGCCGATCGACGCGACCGCCATGGTCCTGGCCTACCAGTCGGCTTACCGGGTGACCCGGGAGACGGCGTACCTCAAAAAGATGCGCTGGGCTTTTGGCTGGTTCCTGGGAGAGAACGACATGGGGATGTCTTTGTACGATCACGAGACCAAAGGGTGTGCCGACGGCCTGCTCCCTGAAGGAGTAAGTTTGAACCAGGGGGGCGAGAGTACCGTCTCTTTTCTCATGGCGCTTTTGGCGATGATCGAAGAATACGAACTCGAAGGTTCGACCTAACCAGCTACTTTTTTAGCAGTTTCTCCAGCAGTTCGTCGACCGGGATGCTCGCCACGTGCGATTCCGAGTCGGAGATGGCGTAGGGGATGATCAGTTCGCCGTTGAGGATGATCGAGCCGCAGCTGTAAACCACGTTCGGCACGTAGCCTTCACGCTCTTCTTCTTTTGGCGCCAGCAAAGGCTCGTCCAGCCGCCCGATGATCTTGGATGGGTCTTTGGTGTCCAACAGCGAAACGCCGATGCAGTATTTGCGCATCGGGCCCACGCCGTGCGTCAGCAGGAGCCACCCTTTTTTTGTCTCGAGCGGTGAGCCGCAATTGCCGATCTGGAGAAGTTCCCAGGTTTTTTCCGGCGCTTCAATTTTGATCCCTTCGAACCAGAAATGGATGTTGTCCGAATAGCATAAGAATAGGTTTTCCCCGTCGTTGCGGGTGATCATGGCGTACCGCCCGTTGATCTTGCGGGGGAAGAGGGCCATCCCCTTGTTGCGCGCCATCGGGCCGTTAAGTGTCGAGATCTTAAAATGATGAAAGTCCCTGGTCTCGATCAGCTGGGGGAGTATTTCCCGGCCGTTGTATGCGGTATAGGTCGCGTAATAAACCGCGGTGCCGTCGTCGTCGATAAAACGGACGAACCGCGCGTCTTCCACCCCGTTGCTCTCGTTCTGGGAGATGGGGAAGATGACCCGCTCCGAGATCAAATGCTCCGGAGGGAAAAACACCTCGTAATTGGATTCGGCCAGCCACCGGACGTTGTTGATCGCGACGTCCAGGTCGGCCGGGGTAAAAACCTGGCTGTCACCGACCCTGGCGATCGCCTGGCCCAATCCATCCAGGGTGAAACTGGCCGGCAGTTGCTGGTAGATCGCGCTGACCGCTTCGCTAAACTGCCCCATCTCTTCCAGCTTGGCCTTGAACAGTTCCCGGTCGTAAGCGGCGTTCAGGACGACTTCTGGGGTGCCCAAAAACTGGCTGACCGGCTCCATAAAGATCGAATTGTCCTGGTCGATAATGGCGCTGCGGAAAACGATCGACGAAATATGCCCTTCGCCGGTGGCGCGGAAACTGAAAATAACGCGGGTCTGTCCCTTCTTCAGCTGGTTCTGCTTGGGATAGATGACGATCGAGGGGTTAAAGAGGGCGGCCGATTCGATCGAGTATTCCATAGTAAAACATGAGCCGAGCAGGAGCTTTCGCTCTTCGGACAGGGAGGCCGGCTCTTTGACGTATCTTTCAATATGGCGGAAATTATTCAGCAGGATGGTTTTGATATCCTTATGGCGGTGAGCAAACTCTTTGAGGGTTTGCTTGAGCAGGTTTTTGGCTTCGGCTTCGGAGAGGGCCAGAAGCCGGTTGATGATATTGATGGTGTGGCTTTCCCGGCCGGGGCGGAAAGGGCGGGTAATGACCAGCCGCTTGTCCGGCTGGATATTTTTCAGGGTTTTGTTGGTGATCCGCTTGAACATACGGGAAATAACGACAGGATCATGGAGGGCTGGCTTCCCCAGATGCTTGTTGGCGATCAAAACCTCGGCGTTTTTGCCGAAAGGTGTTTTTTTCTCTCCTGCCATGGCGTAATGTTAATATTTATCCGGCGAAAAAGCAATGTTTTAAATACTGGATTGAATTGGCGGTTTAAGTAAGTATAATACTCTGTTGTAATCAAAGGGAGGAAGTAACGATCATGGACAATAATAGAGTTTCGGGTAATGTTTTAATAAGTATTTGTGCCGCACTCTTCGTCGTTAGTCTGCTGGCGGTGCCGGTTTCCGCCGGTTTGCTCGAAGATGTCGATTCCCTGACCCCGCAGCAAGCGGTCGAACTGGAGAAAAAGCTTGAACAAAAAAGATTTGAGGCGGCAACACCGGAGAACAGCCGGATCAGCGGGTTTGTCCAATTGGTCAACCCGGCCGCGCTTATGAGCGCCTATCCCGGGGTGCGCAACATCGGCAATTTGTATGGCTGTGCTTACGACCTGCGCGCGCCGATCACCGACAAGGTTTTGATTGGCGGCACCTTCAGCGGCGCGGGAAATTATACCTATGGCGAAAGCGCTCCAAAAGTCTATGAAGATCTGTTCCTTGTTTATGGCAACGCGCAGGTCGTGATGGACTTTAGGTTGTTAAAGACCGAGAATTTCGTTCTTAGCTTAACTCCGGGTGTTGGCGTGATGCTGGGGGGCTTCAACTATTCCAGGACAGATGATAATACCAGGGCTTCTTACGGGACCAATCGTTGGGGTTCCGGGTTTTGCGCCAGCCTGGCGCTCGACGCGACCTGGAAGGTTTACCAGGATTGGGGTTTTGGTGTTGGGGTCAGCTCTTTTTCGGGTAAGCTGGCCAATATGCGTAAGATTTTTAGCGGGGTAGACTCCACCGCTCCCGACATCGACCTGGCTGGCACGACCATCAGAATATCGGGGAGTAAGTATTTCTAATAGACCTGCGAGGGGGACAGCCCCTTTGTTAGATACTTCATCTTTGGGAGAATATTCATGAAAAAACTGACCGCTCTATTATTTGTTTTGACCATTGCCCTCTCGTTTGCCGCCCGCGCCGCGGTCCCATACGAATCAAAGTTGACCGGAGAAGAGCTGATCGCAAAGATCGGGGAGATCCGCCAAGCAAAGCAAGCCGGCAAGTTTGTCCGGGTCAGCCCGGAGACCCTGAAGTTTGAAGGGTATATTGTCCGGGAGAGCTATCCGGAATACCTGAAAAATATTGACGACCGGGTCAAGGTCTTGGTGGTCAATTCTCCCGGCGGTGACACTTACAGCGGGGTCAGGATGGGGCTGGATATCATGAGGCGAAAATTAACCGTTGTTATCGAAGGGGCGGCCGCTTCCAGCGCCGCCAATTATCTGTTTCTCGGAGGCAATGAAAAGATCATCGCCAAAGGGTTTGTCGGTTTCCACGGCAACTCCCGGGCGATGGTCGCCCAGGCGGGGGGCTTTGACAAACTGAAAAAAGAGATGCAAGCGCGATACAAGATCAGCGACGAATATTTTGCAACTTTCAAGCGGGAGCAGGAAGAGACGATCGGATTGGAAAAAGAGTTTTACGGCAAAATTAATGTCTCCCAAAAACTTTTTGACCTGACACAGGAGCCGGGAAAAGGGGTTTCCGTCGCGTCAGGCGAGGGTTTTGATTTCCTTCTCCCGTCGCTTAGAACGATGGAGGATTACGGCATCAAAAATGTTTCCGGCGCGCAGGATGTTGATCTGGCCGAGAAGCTTGGGATAAAGGTTGTTTACTATTAAAGAAAGGTTGTCTTTCTGGTCTTGGTCACGTCGCTCCAGTCATAATCGGTTTCCAGCAGAAAGATCGTCTGAATATGGGCCAAATGAGAGTACCCCTGCGGGAAGTTGCCGGTCAGGCGGCCGCTGGTGATATCGATCGCTTCCGAATAAAGCCCCAGCTTGTTCCGGTGCCGGCTGATTTTCTCGAACATTTTTTTTGCCTTCTCTTTTTCACCGATCAGGTATAGGGCGTTGATCATCCAGAACGTCGTGACAATAAAAGCGTTCCTGGGGAGGCCAAAGTCGTCTTCGGCGATATAGCGAAAGGCCAGGTCGTTCTTGACCAGGTTGTCGTAGCTTTGCCTGACCGTATTGATCATTTTCGGGTCGGTCCTCTCCAGAAAACCATAGTGGAGCATCAAGAGATTGGATGCGTCATAAATCTTTGAGCCGTAATGCATGACAAAAGAGCCCAGGGGCTCGTCCCAGCCATGGGTCAGGATATCTTCTTTGATCTGGTGGGCCAGGCCCGACCATTTGTCGACATAAGCCGGTTTCTCTAGGAGCCGGGCGATCTTGGCCGCCCGGTCGACCGCCACCCAGTTCATCATTTTGGAGTGGACGTAATGCTGGGCCGGCCCGCGGCGCTCCCAGATCCCGCTGTCCGGCTTGGTCCAGCAGCGCTCCACCTGGTTGATAAGAGAGCGGACCACGGTCCAGACCTCTTCGATCAGCTGGATGTCCCGGTCAATGTTGATCACAAAGTAGGTGTAGATCGCTTCGATCAGCTCTCCGTATAGGTCATTCTGGTCCTGGGTATAGGCCTGGTTGCCGGTCCGGACGGGACGGGAGTCTTGATAGCCGCTCAAGTGGGGGAGGATCTGTTCTTCCAGCGTTTTTTCGCCGCTGATGCTGTACATGACCCGGATGTTCTCGGCCTTGCGGGGTAGGCGGTTCAGGATAAAGTTCATAAAGCGGGTCGCCGATTCGGTGTGGCCCAGTCGAGCGTAAAGCTCGATGGTCATGGAAGCGTCCCTGACCCAGCAAAAGCGGTAATCCCAATTCCTCCCTTCGCCAATGATCTCGGGGAGAGAGGTGGTGGGGGCGGCGACGACGGCGCCGGTCTTTTGAAAGGTCAACAGTTTGAGGGTGATCGCCGACCGGAGCACTTCCGGCCGATGGTTCCTGGGGGCGCGGGTCTTCTGGCACCAGTCAAGCCAGTAGGTCTTGGTCTTTTCGTATTCAACGTAGATCTTGTCGTTGCAGATCTCTTCCAGTTTTTCGTGGTAGGAAAAAAGGAAGTAGGAAAAATGTTCCAGCTCGATCAGCTCCCCGGCAATGATCTTGTTCAGGTTGAGGTTGCTGTAAAGAAAAAAGCTGTTGTAATCCCCTTTGACCGAAGCGATCTTGATGTGGTCGCGGTTGACCGTGTATTCAGCGTCAGTTGAGGCGTAATTGGGCATCGCCTTGAGCTCGACCCTGATCTTTGGCTTGCCGGACAGGACCATGATGTTTCTCTGGACTTCGGAAGGGGAATAAACTTTATCGGCCCCGACAAAATAACGGGGCATGTAATCATTGATCTCAAAGCTTCCGTCTTTGGTCGCGACAATGGTCTTGAGGATCGGGGTGCCGGGGACATATTTTTGCTCGATCTTGGTCGTCCCAACGCCGGAGATCTTAAAGTGCCCCCCTTTATCCTTGTCCAGCAGTCTGGCAAAGACGGAAGGGGAGTCAAAGAAGGGGAGACAGAGCCATTCGATACTGCTGTCCGGCGAGACCAGCGCCGCGCTGGCGCAGTTGCCGATCAAACCAAAGTTGTAGTTTATATCAGTCGTCATTATTAAGCCGCCTTTTTGTTACTAATACACATATTATACAGCATGACGGGGGAGGGAATGGTGATGAGCAAGAATCATCTACCATTAATGCTGTTTTTGTTCTAAAATTACCGCATTCATCAAGGGCTGTTGATCTAATGGAATTAATGCAAAAATCTTCAAAACCGGGCCTGGCCGATTATTTTATCGGTTACGTCGCCCTGTTCGCGTTTCTATTGCTATTTTTCCAGAACCTCTCAATTATTCAGGCGCATCAAGCGCTGATCCACAAAATAAATTTTGTTATTCTGCTGGTTTTTATCATTGATGTTGTTGCCAGGGCCGTGGCCGCGCCGGACAAGCAACAGTATTTATTGAGCCACTGGCTCGACCTGATCGTCTTTGTCCCGTTGTTGAGGTTCATCCCTTTTGTTGAGAACCTCCCGTTCTACGTCATCCTCTGGCAAACGATACTTATTTTTATGCTGATCTCCAGGAGCCGGCGGGCGGGGCGCCTGATTGCCATGATCAGTTTCCGGCCAGCCCAACTGATGCTGATCAGCTTCTCTTTTGCCATTGCCGTGGGGACCATTCTCCTCTCTCTACCGGCGGCGACCGCGGCCGGGGTCAAGACCGGTTTTATCGACGCGCTGTTCACGGCGACTTCGGCGACCTGCGTGACCGGGCTTATCGTCAAGGATACTGCGACTTACTTCAGCCCGTTCGGCCAAATGGTGATCCTAGCCCTGATCCAGCTGGGGGGGCTGGGGATCATGACCTTTTCCGTTTCGCTGGTCATGCTCTTGAAGCGGAGCTTTGGCCCCAAAGAAAACCTGGAAATGCGCGAAGTATTGGACCAGGACCTGATGGGGAACGTTAAGAGCCTGATCGTGTTCATTTTCAAAATGACTTTGGTCCTCGAGTTGACCGGCACTCTTCTGCTCTTTTTCCTCTGGCGCGACAGTTTTAGCGATCCGCTGGCCGCGTTCTATCACGCGTTTTTTCATTCCATCTCCGCTTTCTGCAATGCCGGCTTCTCGACCTTCAGCGACAGCCTGGTCCATTTTAATAATGACTTGAGCACCAACCTGGTGATCATGTTCCTGATCATTATGGGAGGGGTCGGCTTTCCGGTCATCCGCGACTTTTACCACAACCTGCTGAATATCTTTTCCCGGAAAAAAGACCATGGGATGAAACTGCGCGTCCAGACCAGGCTGGTCTTGCTGGTCAGTCTGCTCCTTATTGTGATTGGCGCCCTGCTGATCTTTGCGTTCGACAAAAGCCGCTTGCTGGCCGGCTTGAGCTACGACAATCAACTGCTGATCTCCCTGTTCCAGTCGGTCTCCGCCCGGACCGCCGGTTTTAACACCGTCAATATCGGGGGGTTATCCTCGGCCACTCTTTTCCTGATGATCGTCCTCATGTTCATTGGGGCGTCTCCCGGTTCTACGGGGGGCGGGGTCAAGACCACGACGGTGGCGGTCCTCTGGTCGATCCTGACCAGCGCCATGAAGCAGAGAGAAAATGTTCAGGTCTTTAAAAAAAGCCTGCCGGACGAGATCGTACACAAAGTGGTCATTCTGTTTGTTGTCTCCATTTTGCTGGTGGTCTTTTTTGCCCTGCTTCTCCTGTATTTTGAAGAGAAGCCTTTGAGGGATGTGTTGTTCGAAACGGTCAGCGCTTTTGGGACGGTCGGGCTTTCGACCGGGCTGACGCCGACGCTTTCAAACGGGGGGAAGCTTGTGGTAACATTGCTGATGTTCATCGGCCGGCTGGGCCCCTTGACCATCGGTTACGCTTTCACCAGAAAACGGAAACCGGCAAGAGTCGTCTATGCCGAAGAACACGTCATGATCGGCTAGTTCGGGGAGGAGAAAAAAATGAGACAGATCGCGGTGATCGGCCTGGGTAATTTTGGTTCGACGGTGGCCAGGGAATTGACCGATCGCGGGGTCCAGGTCCTGGCGATCGATTCGGAGAAAGAGCGCATTGACCTGATCAAGGAATGCGTCAGTACCGCGGTGGCGGCCGACACGACCGATGAAAAGGCGCTCAAGGCGATCGGCGTGCAGAACGTCGATATCGCGGTTGTTTGCATCGGCGAGAATGTCGAGGCCAACCTCCTGACCACGATCCTGCTCAAAAAGATCGGTGTCAAAAAGATCTGGGCCAGGGCGATCAGCCCGCTCCAGCATGAAATAATCAAGTCCTTGGCGGTCGATAATATCATCAACCTGGAAGAAGAAATGGGGAAGATCACCGCCAACAGCCTGATCGCCCCCAACATTTCCCGGTTCATTTCCCTGATGCCGGGACATAGCTTTATGGAGATCAAGGTCCCCGCTCCAATAGTCGGCAAGAGCATCCAGGAACTGCATCCGCGCCGCAAATTCAAGATCAATATCGTGGCGATCAAAAAGAGCCGGCCGCAGATCAACAGTTTGGGGGAGAGGACCTTTGAAGAATATATTGAAGAGGTTCCTTCGTCGGAAGAGCCGCTGGCAGAGTCCGATGTCCTTCTGCTGGTAGGGAAAGACGAAGACCTGCAGAAATTCGCCAAACAATGAACTTATTAAAAAGCCACCTGATAAAAGCCGGCTGGTTCTTTTTGCTCTCCGTTTATTGCCTGACCTATTTTATCTTTGTTCGGCCGGCCGGGGCGTTCCTGGCGGTCCTGTTCACCGTCATTTTTGCCGCCGGCCTGCTGGTTTTAGTTTTTCTTACGGCCAGAGCGGTTTATTTTCGCCGGCAGCTGAACAACTTTTTGCGCCGGATTCTGGCCAACGATTACCAGACCGGGCTCAAGGAATCGCTCTGGCTGGGGGACGAGGTGACCGAGCTCGCCGTGCTGGCCAATAAAATGATCGGCCAGCTTAGGACCTACGACCAGCTGCGGGTCGACCGGATCGGCCAGTTCAACCGCCTGGTCGACCTGATCTCCGAGAACGTCGCCGAAGGGATCATCCTGATCGACGTTGAACGAAAGCTCTTGATGCTCAATTCGGCGGTGCAGAAATTATTTGGCGTTGAGCAGGGCAAGATCACTTTTGACGCCATTGAGAAGCAGGAGCACAACGAGCAGTTTCTCCCCCTCTTCAAGGAGCTGGTCGACAACGGGAAGGTGATCGAGACCTGTACGGTTGATCTCCATCTGCCGATCAAGAATGCCAGCCGCAGGGTATGTCTCAAGATGCAGCCGCTCAAGGACCAGGCGGAAAAAGTCCGGCTGGCGGTGATCTTTGTTTCACCGGCCGGGTAAAAAAGCGGGGCTAGGCATGTTTGCGGATAGTCTCCAGCCGCCCGAAACAGATCAGGGTATCCCCGGATGCCAGAGTGTCCGGTCCTTTGGGGATGACCACCGACCCCTTGGTCCGCTCGATGAGCGGGATCTGAACCTCTGCTTCCTTTAGCTTAAGATCCTTTAGCTTTTTTCCGACCAGGGTGCTGTCCGCGTGGACGTCAAATTGCGACACGCCGAATCCCTCGTGCGTCGACCGGACGGATGGTGTTGGCAAAAGTGGCGATCAGGGTGACTAAGCCGGCGTTCCCCAGGATCATCAGGTAGCTGGCGATCTTCCTTCTTTGCGGATGGCCGGTGACCAGCTCTGATTCCTGGGTGGTAAACCCGGTCCCGGAGAAGCAGGAGAGGGACTGGAAGCGGGCCTGATCACGCCCCATGCCGGTCAGCTCAAAGGCGGCAAAATATATATGAAAATGAGGTGGAAAGCGTGAACAATAAATTCCTCGGTTGGCTTCTCATCACCCTCTCTTTTCTCGTCATCAGTGGCTTTGTGGTCAGAAACGGCATCTATTGGGAAATAATTGATGTCATTCTTATCGTCTCCTGCGCGTGGGCAGGAGTGAGCTTGCTGAAGAGATCCTGAAGCGCGTTTTCAGCCCTGATCCCTAAAACCTGCTATAATTAAGACGTGAAACGATACTTCATTAAAACCTACGGCTGACCTGAAACTGAAGATCTACCATATGCTAAAAACAGCCCAGGAGCTCATCTTTAAACCATTCTTTAACTACCAAGCTACCGGCTAACATCGCAACATCCCTATATATTTTTACCTTGCGCGCTGCTACCTGCAAGAAACAAGAGACAATTACCAAACAAGGGCCAAACACCAAGTTGCCAAACAAAACTCTCTCCTGGCTCATTTATTCCACCTCTAATAAGAAGCCTTGTTCACTCACTCAATAACTCTTGCCGCTCAATTAGTTGTTAAATTTCCCAATAATAATTACACCACGATCTTTTCCTTCAGCTTATCTTTTACCGTCGGTATCTCGTATTTAATAACAAGCCAAACCAACCCCTATAGTTCCCGCTCCCGCCCGCCACCGCTATCGCGGCAGAGCTAACGCTCCTAAATCCCGCCTTTGGCGGGGATTGGCGGGCTTAAGTGAGTCGCCTTCCCCTCCCGCTCTTTCCCTCCCCAGCCGCTTTGAAAACCCCCCCGCCCCGGGAACAAGACAAGAAGAGTGGGAGAGTGACGGAAAGTCGGCAATATCCCTGGGGGTATTTCGCCATATCGACCGAAAAGTTCGCATAATCCCGTAAAAATAGCTTGATATTATAAGAAATAGTTGGTTCCAATAGCTTTTGGCAAGGATTTTGCTTTCTACCTTAGCGGGACTAAACAAGGGGTGATAAGCAATGCCAGGGAATGTTGAATACTTAACGACCAACGAAATTAACGCGCTATTGTCCGCGATCGATGATACTCGCGATCTGGCGATTATCCTCCTCTTTTTGAATACCGGGATATTTCTCAACGAGCTGGTTAACTTAAAAACCGATTCAATTAATTGGGAAAAGAAGATACTCGCGGTTGCCGGTAATAGGGGGAGGGAAATTCAATTAAATGACCAGCTCTTTGAGGCTTTGGCCAAATGGTCCAAGGTTAGAGTGAATACTCAAATCACTGCGTTGTTTACGACCACCAAAGGAGAGGTCAACGCACTTTCTGCCCGAACTGTCGATCACCTTATCCGCAAATATGCCGCCCAAGCCGGGATCGGCAAAAAGGTTAACGCCAAGATGCTCCGACACACTTTCGCGGCCAGGCTCTGCCGGGAAGAGGTCTCGATCGACCGGGCGGCCGCCATTCTTGGGATTACCGACTCCGAATCGATCAGCCGCTATATTAAAGCGGCAAAAGAGCCGCCGAAAGTTAACCTCGTTCCGGAAGAGGTCGATACTCGCCCGGTTCTGGTGAAGCTTCTGGCCAAACTCTTTCCAACCAAACCGAAGATCGCTAAACCACTAACCGGCATCAAAGGGGTGATCCTGCCCAGCCCAACGGAAGTTGCTTTTGGGCGAGAGGGGGTAATTGAAGATATCAAGGGACATCTTAAGAAAGGCCAGTCGGTTCTTTTAACCGGCCAAGTGGGGATCGGGAAAACACATCTTCTCAAAAACATTACCGACGCGCTTGGTCCCAGCGCCTTGTACTTCTCGTCTCCTTCACCGATGCGCGACTTGCTCAAACAATTACATAAAAAGCTAAATTGTCCAGGAGAGAAGCTCGGCCGTTCCTCTTCAAAGGAGATCGTTGGCCAGATTACCGGTGCGCTTGAAGCTCAAAAAACCATTCTGATTATCGACAACCTGGATAGCCTGAAAGCGTCGGATATCGAGAACTTTCTTACACTTCTCGAGAAGTTTACTATCCTGGCGGCGGTCGAAGAGCCGAAACCGAAGCTCAAATCGGTTTGGTGGAAATTCAAACGGATCGACCTGAAACCGTTGAGCGAAGAGGCGGCCAAAGAGTTGATCCGTTACTTGACCCAGAATCTCTCCATTACCGATTACGAGATGCTCGAGACCAGGATACTTTCTTTGTCCAACCATCTGCCGGTCGCGATTGTCGACATGATCCATCAGGTCAGTCACCGGCCGGTGGTCAATAAGGAGGTTATTCGTGAGGTTTACCATGAAGCGGGGGTTTATTTCCGCGACTGGACCCCCGTGATCATCATTCTTTGGGGAATAGTGATAGCGTTCCGGTTTGTGGCTCTTGGTATGCACAGCTTTGAGGGGTACATTCTGGCTGGTTTCGGCACTGCTTTGCTCGCGACGGTGCGGGTTTTTATGTTCAAAATGAAGTAGCAACTGTCCGACGTTGGGGAAGTCCGATGTCCGAAGTCAAAGGATGGGAATTATGAAAATCGATAAATTTGAAGATATTAAAGCCTGGCATGAGGCCAGAGAATTAACAAAAAGCATTTATGCTCTGACCTCAAAGGGAAATTTTGACAAAGATTTCCGCTTAAAAGATCAAATTAGAAGCGCGGCCGCTTCCATAATGGCTAACATTGCCGAAGGATTTGATGCGCAGTCGGACTTAGAATTTATCAAGTTTTTAATTTACTCAAGACGATCCGCGTCCGAAGTCCAATCGCATCTCTATGTCGCTTTAGATCAGGCGTATTTATCGGAGGAATATTTTCGAAAGCTTTCCGATGACATCGTTAAAATCAAGAATCTTATTTATGGTTTTATTAGATATTTACAAAAAACGAATAAAGGAGGAAAGACGTCTAGCCTAGGGCTTCGGACTTAGGACTTCGGACGTCGGACATTTTATGCTCGCGCCGACCCATGGAATCTTTGGTATCTTCCTGACGCTGATCGTTTTGGCGATTTTTGGCGTTCAGTGGAGCCTGCACTGGACGATTATCTTGTTTGCCGTCATTGGATCGATCATGCCGGATATCGACCATCCCAATTCCACCATCGGTCGGATCTTCTCTTTTATTTCCGGCCCGCTTGAGCGGCGATACGGCCATCGGACCGTCACGCATTCACTCATCGGCTGGATTATTTTTTCAGTAGTATTTAGTTTCTTGTCTCTATTTATAGTTTGGTTATTGAGCTTTGTTTGTGATTTGGGCTTTGGAGCTTGGGATTTAGTTCCAAGATGGATTGCTTCGTTCAGTATTAGTTACTTGTCTCATCTGATCCTTGATATGTTCAATCCCCGCGGTTCCCAGATGTTTTGGCCCGATCCCGGACGGGATGTTATCCCTAAAAACCCAAAATTCAGGTTGGAATCAGGGGCGAAAGCGGAAGTTTTGGTGTTTTTCATCCTGGTTATTTTGATGGTCCTGGCGTTCCCTTTATCCAAATTCGGTTTAGCCAGCTCTTTGCGGTGGCTTCTGGCGACCCCCGGATCGGCGATCCAGGAGTTTAAAACCCTTAAGACGCACGCTTATCTCGATTTCAAAGGGGTCTTAAATGAAACCAAAGAGCCGATCGCTGGTCGGGGAGAGGTGCTTGACGTCAACAACCAGCGGCTGGTTATTCTGTTTGAAGGGAATATTTATACCTTAAGCGATGAACTTGCCGCCGATATCTTCGCTTCGCATGTCCGGGTTAAAAAGACAGACCAACCGATCAAAATTGAACGGCGGGAGTTTAGGGATAAAAGTCGGGATTATCTTTTGGCCCAGATTCCCAAAAATGCCCTGGTTTCTGGAACAATCCACCTTCCAGAAGATATGACGATCGACTTTTCCACGACTTCGGACCTAGGACTTCGGACATCGGACGTTTATAAAACTATAGAACAAAAAGGCCGCGACTTAGTTCTTACCTACGCTTCCCGGAGGCAGATCGAGAAGCTGGCGCTGACGCAGGAATATGAAATGAAGAACAGGCGGAATCTGGCGGAACTTTCCCGGTTAAATGCCCAGGCCAGAAGGATTCGGGGCGAGATAGCGGCTCTTGACGATGGTGGCTTGACCGCTCTTGGAAAAGAAGTTTTGGTTGATAGGGCCGAGGCAGAGAAGCAGGGGACGCGGCTAGCTGAATTAACCAGCCAGCTTGAGGAACTAAACGTCAGGATCGATGAGCTAAAACTTAAACTTGCTTCCGGCCGACCTCTCTTTTCCGGCGAAGTTTATATTAGGAGATAGTCATGATTGACAGTTTATTGATTAAAAAGGAGCTTCTTGTTTATTTATCCCAAAGGGAAAGACAAGTCATTGAAATGCGCTATGGATTATTAGATGGACGCAAAATGACATTGCAGGCGATCGGCGATGTTTTTGGTGTGTGTCGGGAAAGGATCAGGCAAATTGAAAGAAAAGCGCTCAGAAAGTTAAAACATCCAAGCCGGATTAAAAAAGGGGGTGAAACATGGTTTTTGACCTTGAAGAAAGAACAACAAACTTTGCTCGATCCGTAATAAGACTATGCAAAAGTCTGCCCAGAAATCCAATGAACGACCGCTTAACCGGGCAGGCCGTAGGCTCGGCTGGATCGGTCGGGGCCAATTATCGGGAAGCTAATGATGCTCTCGGCAAAAAAGATTTTCTTCAGCGAATGAAAATCTCAAGGCGTGAAGCCAAAGAAATTAATCATTGGCTATGTTTGATTGAAGAAGCGAATGATTATAAACGGCTGGAAATAGCGCCGTTGTTAAAGGAATCGAAAGAGTTGATCAAAATTCTTTCGGCAATTATCAACCGTTCAGAATAGCAGCGAGTGTTTGGTTTTTGTTTCTTGGTAATTGAATTTTGTTTGGTTATTGTCTCTTGGTAATTGGTTATTGAATAATAGGAGGGAATATATGAAAAAGATCGTATCAGTGTCGTTAATAGTTCTTAATTTGATTGTTCTTGGAAATCTGTCATTTGCTTCCGAATACCATCTTGGCCCCTACGATACTTTGGAGCTCGAGGTGGTCAATCACCCGGAGCTAAAGACCAGGCAGACTGTCGCCCCGGATGGGCAGGTCTCGTTGCCGTTGCTAGGCGTTGTTTCGGTCGAGGGACAGTCGCTAAAAGGCTTTCAGCGGTTCCTAACCAATAATTATTCCGCTTATCTTGATAAGCCGCAGATTGTGGTTGGTCTGACTCCAAAGCCGATTTATGTTGTACAATATGACTTGAAGAAGGATACTTGGGAAGTTAAGAAGGCCGGTTCAATTGATGAGGCTAAAGCTTATCTTGGCTTTTCGACCTCGGACGTCGGACTTCCGACTTCGGACATTTATAAAATTACGATGGGGAGTAAGCCTGATTTCTGGGAAGATAATTGGTACAAGGTTCTTACCGGCGCGGCTGTCGCGGTTGGAATATATGCGACGTTGAGTAAATAATTATGTTAATTAACAAAAAAGGATGTTTATATGACCCCAGATGAATATCTACAATCTTTGATTAGTAGATACCATGTAACCGCTGGACAAATTAACCCAGCCTCAATTGTTTATGATTCCATATCCCCAATTATCAAGGCCTGGGCAGGTAGCCAATTAAGGGAAATTAAATATTCGGGGTCTTACGCTAAGGGGACGGCAATACATGGCGGAACGGATATTGATCTATTTATATCATTGAAGTCGGATACGCAACAGACATTGCAGCAAATATATAACATGCTTTATGACAAAATGAACAATGCTGGATATCTCGGTATACGTAAGCAAAATGTTTCAATCCATGTTAATCATGCTGGTTTTGAGGTTGATTTGGTCCCAGCAGTTCACCTTGGTGGCAATACGGAAGATCACTGGCTATATGTTAATAGGGCAAATAGAGAAAGGACGAAAACGAATGTTGATGCCCATATTAGCATGGTTAGAAATTCAGGCAGAATAGGCGAAATTGTTCTCGCAAAAATATGGAGAAAAAATCATAATATTGATATCCCTTCCATCTATCTTGAGCTTATTGTAATCGAATCATTAAAATATTCTCGTTCCGGCCTCGGGGATAATCTATTGAAAGTTTTAGATTATCTTTCAAATTCTTTTGTTTTGGCTCGATTTGTTGATCCTGCAAATACAAATAATATTATTTCGGACGAGTTAAATGCTACAGAAAAACAAACTATTGCTAATCAAGCCTTACAAAGCAGAAGAGGGCAGAATTGGGGGGGAATAATATGGTGAAATCTAAACGACGAATTAATATCAGAGATATATTCTTAGGGTTGCAAGAGCAAATGCGATCAAAATTAACTTTAAACAGAAAAATATTGACTCACCCAGTTGCAAAGGGGAGCGCAAGTGAACTTGAATGGATTGATATGCTCTCAGCTTACTTGCCCAGTCGTTATCGCGCAGATCGAGCTTTTATTATTGATTGTGATGGTCATGTTAGCCAGCAGATTGATATAGTAATTTACGACCGCCACTATTCGCCTTTTATTCTTAAGCGGAATGGCTCAACTTATATCCCCGCTGAAAGTGTTTATGCGGTCGTGGAAGTTAAGCCAACCTTAAATATGGCTAATATCAGTTACGCCGCAATAAAAGCAGCGTCCGTTCGTGATTTGAAGCGTACAACTGCACCAATTGTCCATGCGGGTGGTAAAATCGATAAGCCTAAAGAGCCATTTGGCATCCTATCGGGGATATTGACTATTGATGGGAAATGCAGTGACTCATTAAAAAATAAGCTTTCAAAACTATCCGCTAAAAGATTTATCCATTTCGGTTGCTCATTGGATCATGCGGCCTTTTGGTTTAAGAAAAACGAAAAGGGAATAGATGTGTTTGAGAAGAGCGCAAAAGAAGAGGCGTTAATCTTCTTCTTTCTTAATTTACTTGAAGAGCTTCAGAAATTGGGTACAGTATCAGCAATTGATTTAAAGGCATATATTACTGCCATTAATAAGAAATAAATGTATAACAATATTCAACCATGGCAATAAAAAAATCACAACTCTATAGTTCGATCTGGAAAAGTTGCGATGAGC
>JAHJKL010000072.1 GCA_018822365.1 Candidatus Margulisiibacteriota bacterium | reverse complement strand
CGGACATCCTTTTCCCCTTCATATTTGACCCTCCTTCAATTAGTATTACCGGCCTATTTTCTAATTGCAAGTGGTCCAGTTTTTGGGGGGAAGGTCAGAACCCCTTTGAAGGCCACATTTGATTATATTTCTGAAGTGTCAGTGCTTATGTGTAAAGCTATTGAAGGTTAGAAGGCCTTAAACTGTATCGTGACAAATGGGGATAAAAATGTCCCTCCTCAATAATCGAAAAAACCCTATATGAATCGCACATATTTATGTTGAAAACTGGCTCGTATAAATTCAGAGTGTTCCGCGCATTTCGCTTACCGCTAAAAAAATCGAAATGCGCGAGGCCTTTTCTTTTCGTCCATTTTCTTTGTGGCCAGACAAAGAAAATGGACAAGGGGTAGAAGAGAGCAAAGATTTTAATACGTATAGGAGATTGACTATACGGGTGGTTATAATTATAACCGATACCCCAAGCAGGTCCGGTAGAAAAGCGAGTTCTGGTCACCGGTGTGGCCGTAGGGGAAAATCAGATCACGTATCAGGCGGGCGCCGTTCTCAACGTGAAAGCGGATGACGGGATCAAGTATTCGCCCTTCATTAGTTCTAGTTCCAATATAATTAATGACCGAAAGCGGTTGAATTGATTCACCAAAATAAGCGCGCAATCCGGCGGGTCGGGAGTAGGCGATGACATGTTCGATTGGCAGGCGGTTGAGCGAGGCTTTGACCGCTACCGATTGGACTAGCAACTGGCCGAGTGACCGGGGCTGGTCAGCAAATTCCCCTTTCCAGCCGCGTCCCTGCTCCGGATGGGTTGCCACCCAGGGGCAGATCCAGACGTTAGCATTTCGAGGGTCAGTTGTCTCCCAGGAGTCGTCGCCGGTCAGGCTTTGGTGGTCGGTCGGCATCATTGCCAGGGTTGAAAGATGGAGCTTCACGACATTTATCATGCCGACCAGCCGGCCATCGAGATAAGCGGCGAAAATACTCCCTGGATCGCGTTCCAGACGGCTGGCGATCTGCCCGCGCATGACCAATAACCCCTCTTCGTAGACCAGATCGACAACTGAATTGTAGAGGGCGGTTAGTTGAGCGATTTCTCTTCGGGGGGGATGTTTGACGGTTAAAAGGGCTGATTCCCGGCCGCCGCTGGCGGTCCGGCGGGAGACCGGAAGTGATATGATCGGTTTAATATGCATTTGTAGGCACCTTATCTGGTTATCTACCCGAACTCTGTTCAATTTCACCGTTTTTTGTTAAAATATACAGTTCAATGCTAGAAAAGATCATCATCAAAGGGGCTCGGGAACATAATCTCAAGAACATCAACCTTGAACTGCCGCGCCATAAATTGATCGTTCTTACCGGATTATCCGGTTCCGGCAAATCGTCCCTAGCTTTTGACACTCTTTACGCCGAAGGACAGCGGCGCTATGTTGAATCACTTTCCGCTTACGCCCGCCAATTTTTGGAGCAAATGGCCAAACCTGATGTCGATTCGATAGACGGGCTATCGCCGGTCATTTCGATCGACCAGAAAGCGCCGCCGCGCAACCCGCGTTCAACTGTCGGGACCGTGACCGAGATCTACGATTATTTACGACTCCTTTTTGCCAACATCGGCGTGCCGCATTGTCCCAAATGCAATCGGAAGATCGAGCGGCAAACCGCTCAGCAGATCGTCGACCAGATCATGGAACTCCCTGAAGGGGAAAAGGCGATGGTCCTGGCGCCGGTCATCCGCGGGCGGAAGGGTGAATACAAGAGCCTCTTTGCCGATATCCAGAAAGATGGTTTTATCAGGGCTCGGGTTGACGGCAAAGTGCTAGAACTGTCCGATGTTCCCGACCTGGACAAGAAACTGAAACATGACATTTCGATCGTGATCGACCGGATCGTAGTCGGTGCCGGGAACCGGAAACGGCTTAATGAGTCGGTCGAGAACGCCTTGCGCTACGGTAACGGGATCGTCGAAGTTTTGTCGGAAAAAGCGGGAGCAAAGCCAAAAGTATTTAGCGAGAAGTTTGCCTGCGCCGATTGCGGCATCTCCTTTGACGAGATCACTCCGCGGATCTTTTCTTTCAACAGCCCCTATGGCGCTTGTCCGGAATGTAAAGGGTTAGGAGATAAGCTTGAGTTTGATCCAGACATGGTCATTCCAAATCGTAATTTAACCTTGGCTGAAGGGGCGATCGTTCCCTGGGGGGATGCGGCGTCATATTATCTGCAAAAGCTGGAGGCGGTCGGGGAAGCTTATGGTTTTGATCTGCATACCCCGGTCAAAAAGTTGTCCAAAGAACAGCTGAATATCATCTTATACGGCAGTAAGAAGCCGATCAAATTTAAATATGTGATGGACAGGGGTTACTGGGAGAACGAAGGGACCTTTGAAGGGGTGATCAGCAACCTTCGCCGGCGATATCTCGAGACTAAATCGGAGAACGTCCGTTTCTATCTCTATCGCTACATGAGCTCGATCTCGTGTTCGGTCTGCGGCGGAAAACGGCTCAAACCGGAGTCGCTTTCGGTCCTGGTTGGCGGGAAGTCGATCGCGGAAGTTTCGGCCATGCCGATCAACGTGATCCAGAAGTTTATCGAAGATCTTCGCTTCAGCGAACGGGAGCAGATCATTTCCAAACAGATCGTTAAAGAGATCAAAGCGCGGCTCGCTTTCCTGATCAATGTCGGCCTGGCGTATCTCTCGCTCGACCGGCAGTCGTCGACGCTTTCCGGGGGGGAAGCCCAGCGGACCCGGCTGGCGACCCAGGTCGGTTCCGGCCTGGTCGGGGTCCTCTACATCTTAGATGAGCCGTCGATCGGTCTCCACCAGCGGGACAATAAACGGCTGATCGAGACCCTGTCGCGCCTGCGCGACCTGGGGAATACCGTGATCGTGGTTGAGCATGACGAAGAGACAATGCGCTCGGCCGACTTCCTGGTAGACATTGGGCCGGGGGCGGGGGTGCACGGCGGCAAGATCGTCGCGACCGGGTCGGTTGACGATATTATTAAAGAAAAAAATTCGATCACCGGCAAATACCTTTCTGGAGCAAAGGAAATAGAGATCCCCGAAGAGCGGCGCCAGGGGAACGGCCACCATCTCCAGATCATTGGAGCGGAGCACCACAATCTGAAGAAAATTGATGTCGCCTTTCCGCTGGGGAATTTTACCTGCGTCACCGGGGTTTCCGGTTCCGGCAAGAGTTCGTTGATCAACGATATCCTTTACAAAGCGCTGGCCAACAAGTTTTACCGGGCGGTCGACAAGCCGGGGCGCTATGACGAGATCAAAGGATTGGAGCATATCGACAAGGTTGTGATCATTGATCAGACCCCCATTGGCAAGACCCCGCGTTCGAACCCGGCGACTTACACCGGGGTCTTTGATCACATTCGCAATCTTTTTACCATGACGCAGGAGGCTCGCCTGCGCGGCTACAAATCGGGGCGGTTTTCTTTCAACGTTCGCGGCGGCCGCTGCGAAGCGTGCGCCGGGGACGGCCTGGTCAAGATCGAGATGCACTTCCTGCCGGACGTCTATGTTTCCTGCGATGTCTGCAAAGGGAAACGCTACAACCGGGAAACGCTTGAGGTCCACTACAAGGGAAAAAATGTTTTTGATGTTCTCAATATGACGGTGGAAGAAGCGCTGCGGTTGTTCGAAAATATTCCGCAGATCCAGCGGAAACTCCAGACTTTGTCGGACGTTGGCTTAAGCTACATCAAGCTCGGTCAGTCGGCGACGACTTTATCGGGAGGGGAAGCCCAGCGGATCAAGCTGGCGACCGAGCTGGCGACCCGCTCGACCGGACGGACGCTTTACCTGCTCGACGAGCCGACGACCGGCCTCCATTTTGACGATATCAAAAAACTGCTCGAGGTTTTGCACCGCCTGGTCGCGGCCGGAAATTCGATGATTGTTATCGAGCACAACCTTGACGTGATCAAGACTGCCGACCATATTATTGATCTTGGGCCGGAAGGGGGAGAAGAGGGGGGAGAGATCATCGCGGAGGGGACCCCGGAAGCGGTGGCAAAAGTCAGCGGCAGTTACACCGGGAAGTATTTAAAAAAAATATTGAAAGCTTAACCGCGACGTTCAGTCGCGGGCAAAACAAAGCACAGCGGCTAAACGCCGCTGTTATTATCGAGAGGAGTAACGCATGAAAGTTTTAGTAACTGGCGGCGCCGGGTTTTTGGGGATCAACATGATCCGCTATCTTTTGAGCAAAGGGATCACCGATATCGTATCTCTGGATGTCGCCGAGTTTGATTATCCGGAAAAAGAGCGGGTCAAAATAATTGTCGGTGATATCCGCGACCAGGCGAAAGTGGCCGAAGCGATGGCCGGCGTGACCCAGGTGGTCCACACCGCGGCCGCTCTGCCGCTCTACAAGAAGGAAGACATCTTCTCGACCGATATCGACGGGACCCGCAACCTGCTGGCGGCGGCGGAAAAAAGTAAAGTGGAGCGCTTTATTCATATCTCTTCGACCGCTGTTTACGGCATTCCCGACCACCATCCGCTGGTCGAGACCGATAAGCTCGACGGGGTCGGGCCATACGGGATCGCCAAGATCAGGGCGGAAGAGGTTTGCCTGGAGTTCCGCAAAAAGGGGATGATCGTCCCGATCATCCGGCCAAAGTCGTTCATCGGGCCGGAGCGGCTAGGGGTCTTTGCCCTGTTTTACGACTGGGCCAAAGACGGGAAAGGGTTCCCGATGATCGGAAGCGGCAACAATCGTTATCAATTGCTGGATGTCGAAGACCTCTGCGCGGCGGTCTATCTTTGCCAGACACTGGATAAGCAAAAAGCTAACGACACTTTCAATATCGGGGCGAAAGACTTTACTACCATGAAAGAAGATTACCAGGCGGTCCTGGACTTTGCCGGGTTTGGTAAAAAAGTCCGCGGGTTCCCCGCCTGGCCCATGATCTTGGTACTACGAATACTTGAATTTTTTCATCTTTCTCCATTATATAAGTGGGTTTATGAGACCGCTTCCAAAGACTCGTTCGTTTCGATCGAAAAAGCGGAAAGGGTCCTTGGGTTCAAACCTCAATACTCCAACAAGCAAGCGTTGGTGCGCAATTACAAGTGGTACCTGGCCAACATTGGAGCGATTGAAGGGCGGAGCGGCATTTCCCACCGGGTCCCCTGGAAGCAGGGGATCCTGAAACTGGCCAAGATCTTCTTTTGACCTGAATCAGACTATCTGTTATCATTCGAAAGGGATTATTTCAGGAGGGCAAGAGATGAACAAGAGACTGATTATTGTGGTGTTGCTTCTGTTTGCCGCTTCAACCGCATTTGCCGACCCGCCCAAAAAGATGGAACTTAAGCTGACCGGTCAGCGCCTGATCGTCAATGTCCTGCATGGTTCCAAAAAAGTCGACCTGCATTACATAAAGGCCATTGTCATCAAGCTTGACGGGAAAAAGATCATTGAGCAGGATTACTCGCTCCAATCGCCGCTCGGGCAGATCGCGATCTACGAGATCCCGGAGCTGGCCAAAAAACATTCGAGCTTGACGGTTTCTGCTACCTGCAGTATATATGGAACAAAGACAGAGGTTCTCAAACTAAATACTAAATAGAGGAAAGGGGTGCGCCATGAAAAAGATCGTGATCTTCCTCTCCAGTCTGATCTTAACCGCCGGGATCGCCTCGGCTTACCCAAGTACTTATGATGAAGGTGTTCTGCTAAGGGCCGGTCCGAGCGAGGTTGACGAGGTCAAGATCGATCTGCCGAGGAACTACCCGCTCAGAATACTCAAGCGGAACGGAAGCTGGGCGCTGGTGACCGACTGGCTGAATTGCCGGGGGTGGGTCGAATCGAATTTGATCACCGGAGAATCGACCGGGGTCGTCAGGCGGTCAAACGTTACCTTGCGGAGCGGGCCGGGGACCAGATATTCCAGACGCTCAAAACTTTACCAGGGGACCATAGTTAAGCTTTTGGGAAAAAAGGGAGTTTGGTACAAGATCCTGGTGATCGACGGTCCGGAACAGATCGAAGGGTGGCTGCACGGCAAGTTTCTTTGGGGATAAACTTAAATCACCATTGGGAGTGATCAAATGGCAAAAAATCTTCAGGAAAGGGTCGTCTGGCTGAGGACCAATCGGATCGAAGGCTTGTCAGACGGGATCTTTGCTTTTTCCATGACCCTGCTGGTCATGACCCTCAATCTGCCGGAAGCGGGAAAGAATTTGGTTTCGGGGAATTTGGGCCAGCTCTTGATCGGACAGAGTGATAAATTTTTCAACTATGCCTTGAGCTTTATTTTGATCGCGATCGTTTGGATGATCCATCATCAACAATTCCACTTCATCAAAAAGACCGACCAGCGACACCTCTGGATCAATATTTATCTGTTAATGTTTGTCGCTCTTATCCCGTTTTCAACGACGCTGGTCGGTGATTATGCCAAGTCGACCGCGGCAGAGCTGTTTTTTGACCTGAACTTGTTTTTAGTCGGGGTCGCGTTGTTTTTGAACTGGGAATACTCGACCAGGGGTTATCGTTTGGTCAATAAAACGCTTCCCCAGGAAAGGATCGTCTTGGGTTGGCGGCGGACCCTGGTCATGCCGCTGGTTGCCCTGCTCGCCATGAGCTTGGTCTATTTTGATCCAAACTATTCTTCATACGCATACCTTACCATTCCGTTCATCCTGGCTTTTCCGTACTTCAAGAACAGGAGGGACCAACAATGAAAAAGATCTTATTGTTCGTGGTCGCGCTGTTGGCAATGCTGGCTGGCTGGCTGATCTGGGCGCACGTTCCCAAGGGGGATGTGGATATGATCAAATATCGGATAATATTTGAGCAAAAAGCTTTTGTTTCGACGACGGAAGAGAGCTTGAATATTATCGCTTACCAGGCGGCGGAAGACGGGATCGAACCGTGGTCGTTCCTGGCGATCTACCGGGTGACTCCGGCCGGGCAAAAGCTGGTCTACCGCTACGCTCCGGTCGTTCCCAAAAGCGCCGGGTATCCGCGTCCGCTCCGCCTGGAGAGCGTTGATCTTGCCCAGGAAAAGCTCAAGAACCTGATGATCGTGACCAGCTGGGGGGAGATCGGGGCCGATTACTGGGGGACCCACCCGATCGTCATCAAATATCTTTTCGGGGTATTTCGCGCGACCAACCTTTATGACGGATTGCTTTCCCGCGACCCCCGGATCAGCCCGTTTGAATGGACCCGGCCGGATATTGAAGTGACCAACTATTTTGACCGGAGCGAGCGGGTAAGAACCATTCTGACGCAGGGGATCAGGGTTATTAGAAGAAAAGATGTGGAGCTGAAGTTCTTTGGCGACAACAAAGCGCACGCGGCAAAACATAAGATGGAGACGATTAGGATTAAGTTGTTTAAATAGGGGGGGAGGCAACCCTCACCCGAGTTTTTCTTGACGTTTAGTGGTCATTAACAACCCTCTCCCAGGGGGAGAGGGGATTGGATGATAATTTTTGAGTAACTAAATAGATGAGGGGATAATGAACAAAATAGTTAAAGGCTTATTATTTGGTGCGATTGCGGGAGTGATCGATGTAATCCCGATGGTCGCGCAAAGGTTGAGCTGGGAAGCGAATCTTTCAGCTTTTTCCCTTTGGGTGGTCGCCGGTTTTCTGATCGCGACCTCGGAACTCCGTCTAAATTCGATCATTAAAGGGTTGCTGATCTCGTATCTTCTGGCCCTTCCGGTCTATATAATAGTAGGGGCAAAGGAGCCTTTTTCTCTCATTCCGATGACCATTATGACCGCTATTTTGGGTGGAATATTGGGGAAAGTGGTGGGGTCTTAACCCTCACCCAAGTGTTTCTTAGCTATTAGTTTTACTTTGCACCCCTCTCCCAGAGGGAGAGGGGGTTGGGTGATAATTTTTAGGTAACTAGAGCAAAGCAAAAGGCCCAGGCAAAGGCGAAGGCAGAGGGCTCGGGCAAGGGCGGAAGAAAGGGCAAGACAGAAGGCACAGGCAAAGGCGGGAGAAAGGGCGAGGCAACCCTCACCCAGGCATTACTGTTTCGGAAACCTGCGGCAATATCGCCGCGGTTTCCTTAGTTAAAAATGCGACCTAACTGCTTTGAAATGTATGGCTTATCTACTAGATCATTAATTTCTTTGACTTGAAAATATCCTGACAATCCATACCATATTTTTGTTGTTAAGCTTATATTGTGGAAAAGCCTTGGAAATGGGGTGTCGTTTGTAAATGCCCCAATTGATCGAGCAAAATCTTTTGGGCTTTGAATGTCAACCACATAAATATTTGATTTATTTTCAATAGCATTAATCAGCAATTCATTTATATGGTCATCCTTAAAACTGTACCCAATAATTAATATGTTAGCTTTTTGTTTTGTTATAGCCTCAAAAAGTGTTTTATATTCATTTAACAACGGAGAAGTAGATATTTTTTTACTTTTTTGTTTCCCCAGAATCATTAAATGGTCGTTCGTATTGAACCAATTCTTTGATCCATGAAGCTTGATATAGTATTTTTGTTTGTTATTTGAATGATTGATTGGCTTGATATTTGATTTGTCATCGTCAATTTTTATATGCTTATCATAATAGTTTAAAGTCTTAGAGTTTACTGGATAACCAGCTGGTATATGCGGAAGCTTATAGCGATAATTTGGGTTTTTTCCCGTGTAACGCTCAATTAATAAGTCTTGGTTTAGAGTGAAAAAATAATCAATTTTGTAGATGAATTTGAAAAGATTGTCATTAATGACATTTGGATCTATTTTTCGTTCTTGTACATTGAAGGCTTCGATTACACTGTTTTGGAAAATATTTTGATCATTTTGGGGGAAATTAATGAGAATATCATTGTAGACCGATTCAAAATTAAAATCATTTAATAATTTATTTCTAATGTTTACGTTGGCTTGAATAAGTGGATTGTTGAAAATTAGTGCCCAAATTTCATCAGACAAAAAGCCGCCAAAATTACAAGAAAAACCTGCGCCAGTTAAAAGAATTTTATTCATTAATTAAAGTCTGGGTTTGGGTTGCTTTCCCGCGTCCCGCCTTCTTTCTTGCCCATTGTCCCGCCCTTGCCCGAGCCCTCTGCCTTGCCCTTTCTCCCGCCTCTGCCTCTGCCTACCGCCCCTTCACCTGAAACATAAAAATAATCTTATTGCTCGCCATATCGTAATATTCCATGCACAAGCCGATCTGGTCTTCGGTGATCTTCTTCTTTTTCATGTACCTGGCCAGTTCGGGATAGGCCTTCATCGGGCCAAACATGTAGGAGAGGGGGTTGCGGATCGGGAATTCGGTGGCGAGGACTTTTCCCCTTTTCCAGTTGATCACTTTATAAGTATCGCTCACCTTGTAGAAAAGCGGGAGGTTGTTTTCGTTGATCACACAGCCGACCTGGCTCCGCAGTTTTTCCTGTTTCACTTTGCTTGGGTCGTCCAGGTAAATGCCGAAACCGTCGGTCGGTTTGATCCCGTCTTTGGCCAATCGATCATAGACCGCTTGCACGACCGCCCCGGTATTCTGATAAGGGCCGATATAATCCTCATATACTAATGTGTATGGCCCAACCTCGCGTTCGGTCACTTCCAGTTTATTGAAAAGACCCATGTAATAAACCCAGATGACCAGCGCGACCGCGAGAAGAGCAATTACCCAAAGAACAATTTTAAGTATTTTCACGATAACCCCCCCATTAATACATTAAATCCAGGAAACCGCTGCGATACTGCCACAGGTTTCCGTTGCTTATCGGGATTGTACCACTATCATTAACAAAAACAAGCCTGGGGAAACAGCTTGGACTTTAATTATGGTGATGTATAATACCGTTATGGTAATTAGCAGTTTAACTGCGAAACAAGCGAAAGCCAACCTCAAAAAATACGGACCCAATCAGATCTTTAAGCCTTCGCGGGTCAGCTTTTTCAGTATTGCCCGGCACGAAGTGACCGAACCGATGATCCTCCTTCTTTTCACGGTCGGGTTCTTTTACGGTTTCTGGGGCGGGCTAAGGGACGCGGCGACTATTTTTATCATTATTTTTCTTTTGGTCTTTGCCGAAGTATTTAACGAGTACCGGGCGAAAAAAGCGATCGATTCCCTATCTAAGCTTGCCGCTCCGCTGACCATGGTCTGGCGCGACGACCAGATCGTTGAGGTCCGCTCCGAAGAGGTAGTATTAGGCGACTTATTGGTCTTGTCAACCGGGGCAAGAGTTTCGGCTGATGCCAGGGTAGAGAAGGCGTTCGGTCTCCAGGTCGACGAGTCGGCTCTGACCGGGGAATCGTTCCCTGTCGACAAAAATGCCGGGGGGGTGGTCAGTGCCGGGACGATCATCGTCAACGGCGAAGGTTTAGCGGTAGTGACCGCTACCGGCAGCGCGACCAAGCTTGGCCAGATCGCCGCCACCGCCAAGACGGTTCGTCCTCCTAAAACACCGCTTCAACTGGCAATGAAAACGCTGGCCGGGCAATTGGTCTATGTCGCGATCTTCTTTTCCACCGTCATCCCTCTGATCGGCTGGTTTCGCGGAGGGGACCTGAAGACAATGTTCCTGACCGGGCTCTCGCTCGCTTTTGCCACCATCCCTGAAGAACTGCCGATCATTATTACCATGGTCCTTGGGCTTGGAGCCTATACCTTATCGAGGAATAAGTTTTTGGTCAAAAAGATCAAAGCGGCAGAGACCCTGGGGAGCGCCACGGTTATTGTTACCGATAAGACCGGAACGATCACCGAAAACAAAATGACTATCGCCGCGTTCTATCCCGATGAGCCGGCCAGGATCATTCGTTTAGCCCGCCTCGCTTTGTCGGAGTTCGCTCTTTCTCCTCTTGACCAGGCGGTTAAAACGAGGGGAGCGGAACTGGGGGGCTTTACGGGGACGATCGTCAATCAACGGGATTTTATTAACGGCCGCAAGAGCAGGAGTGTGGTCCGCAACAGTCCGGAGGGGCGGGAGCTATTTATGAGCGGCGCTCCGGAAGAAATATTCTCCGCCTGCCGCGTTGTGGGGAATGATATCAGGCGGGAACTGGAACGGGAAACCGGGAACGGGCGCCGGGTGATCGCGGTCGCTTCCCGGAAATTGGCGCTTGATGAGAACGATGGCCAGTTTGCTGAACTTGAAGAGGGGCTTGATTTTGGCGGGTTGCTCTCTTTTGAAGACCCTCCCCGCGCGGGGGTCAAAGAGACTATTTCTACCGCCGCCGCGGCCGGGATCAGGACGATCATGGTGACCGGCGATCATCCGGCAACTGCCGGCTACATTGCCCGGCAGGTCGGGATGATCAGCGGCGACGCGAAGGTACTGACCGGCGACGAGCTGGATAAATTGAGCGACCAGGCGCTGGCGGTAGTGGTCAGGGATATTTCGGTTTTTGCCAGGAGCTCTCCCCAGCACAAGTACCGGATCGTCCAGGCGTTGCAAAGGGAAAAAGAGATCGTCGCGGTGACCGGTGATGGGATCAACGACGCCCTTGCCTTGAGCGGGGCCGATATCGGCATCGCCATGGGGATCCGCGGGACCGACGTCGCCAAAGAAGCGGCTGAAGCGGTCCTGGCGGATGATAATTTTGTCACCATTACCGAGGGGATATTTGAAGGGCGAAAGTTCTTTGACAACCTGCTCAAGGGGTTGAAATATTATCTCTCGGTCAAAAGTGCCCTGATCCTGATCTTTCTCCTGCCGGTCTTGCTTGGCATTTCGATGCCCTTTGCCCCGATCCAGATAATTTTACTTGAACTTTTCATGGACCTGGCCGCATCGGCCGGTTTTGTCTACGAGCCGAAAGAGAAGGACATTTATTCGCGGAAACCGCACGACCCCAAAGCGAGGATCTTTAATGTCTTAACGATCTCCGATATTTTGATCAAAGGGGTGGTCTTGTTTACGGCGGTCATGGCGGTCTACTTTTTTGCCCTGCTCAACAAGATGGGGATCCATGAGACCCAGACTTATGCTTTTGCCGCCTGGATCTTTGCCCACATCTTTATGGCTTATATTGCCCGGTCCGACCGGGAGCCGCTGGTTGAACTTGGGATCTTCAGCAACCTGGCCATTAACCTTTGGATGATCTGCGCGGTCGGATCACTGCTGGTTGGGATCTATGTTCCGGCGATCAGTTCCCGCCTCCAGCTGGTTTCGATCGGTCCGGTCAGCCTGGCGCTGATCGCCCTGTCGACCGGGATGATCGTCAGCCTGCTGGAAATAAGAAAAAGGGTATTTAACCGATGAAAAGAGTTTTACAGATCAAGCTTGGTCTTTTTCTTTTTTTCCTGATCGCAACCCTCTATTCGTGCGGCAGCAATTCTGTTACCAGTCAAGCCGGTCAAATAGCGACGCCGGCATCTTCGCCTGCTCCAGTCCATACCTTGATCGTTGAACCAGACGATGGCCGCGGGGGAATAATCGCTGCTTTGAACAAGGCGAGCAAAAGCATCTGCCTGACAATATACGAGATCAACGACCCGGAGATAGTGGCCGCGCTCCAAAGCGCCGCCGCCAGAAAAGTCGAGGTCAAAGTTATTTATAACTATTACTCATTCTCTCCGGCCAAAAGAGAAACGATTCTGTCCGGGGTCGCTTCGCTGGAGAGCGCCGGTATTTTGACCAGGGCGGCGACCTCTGAATTTACCGTGACCCATCAAAAAAGTTTTGTGATCGACGGGACAAGCGCGATCATTATGACCTTTAATCTCCAGCCAGAATATTTTGGCGGGACCCGCGACTTTGGGATAGTTACCACCGATCCGGCCGAAGTCGCTGAGATCTGCCGGGTTTTTAACGCCGACTGGGATTACCGGCCGGTTACGCCGACCTGCGAAGCGCTGGTCTGGAGCCCGGTCAATTCCCGGGAAAAAATAACTTCCTTGATCGGCGCCTCCCGGGTTTCGCTCGAGGTCTATAACGAAGAGGTGGAGGACCGGGGATGCATCAATGCCTTGACCAGAGAAGCGGCGGCCGGGGTTGATGTCCGCTTTATCAGTGCCCAGCTGATGAACAACGGGTATGATGGTAATACCTGGGGGCGGCGGGAGTTGAATCGGGGGGGGGTCGCGGCTAATTACGGCGACTTTCTTTATATTCATGCCAAAATGGTTTTGGCCGATCAAAACAAGCCCGGAGCCAGAGTTTATCTTGGGTCAGAAAACTTTTCCACTACTTCGCTGGACCATAATCGGGAACTTGGGATCTTACTTTCTGAACCGGAGATCCTGGCCAGATTGAATTCGATCTTTTCCGCCGACTGGAAAAAAAGTAAGAGGAGCCGATAACCGATGCTGGTCAAGCTGGCTTTTCGAAATATTTTTCGTCATTTTACCAGGACCTTCCTAACTTTTCTGGCGATCGCCCTGGGGTTGGCGATGCTGATCCTGGTCGACTCAATGCTGACCGGGATCGACCAGGAGTCGTTTGACCGGATCATTAATTACGAAACCGGCCACGTCAAGATCTTTGACCGGGGTTATCGGGCAGATGAGGAGAATTTTCCCCTGGACAAAGCGATCGCCGATCCGGCTCCGCTGATTAAAAAAGTAGGGCTCGACCCGGCAGTCGCCGGGGTGACCTCCCGGATCAATTTCCGGATCATGCTTTCGGATGGGATCGACCAGTACCCGGCGGTCGGGATCGCGGTCGATCCGGCCGATGATCAGTCGGTCTTTATCTTAAAGCAAGCGGTGGTTAACGGGACTTTTCTTCAAAGCGGCGAGGCGGCGATGCTGGTGGGAGAAGGGCTGGCCAAAGATTTCAACGTCGGGGTGGGCGACTATCTTACCGTACTGACCAGGACAAAATACGACACCTATCAGGCGCTCGATCTCCGGATCAAAGGGCTCCTCAAGACCGAAGATCCCAAGATCGACTGGGCGGCGGTAGTTATTCCTCTGGGTGTGGGGCAGGGTTCGCTCGATATGGGGAAAGCTGTTACCGAGATCGATATCAAACTAAAGGACCCGTCCAGGACCAAAGATTTTCGGGACAAGCTGGCAAAGAATCTCCCAGGTCTGGAGGTCGCGACCTGGCAGGAGCTGGCCGCCGACGTGGTCGCTATTGCCCAGGCCAAGCGGGGAGGGACTTCATTCGTCCTTTTCAGCGTTTTTATTATCGCTCTGATCGGCATCAGCAACACTATTTTGCTCGCCGCGTTTGAGCGGACCCGGGAAATCGGAATGATGGCCGCCCTGGGGATGAAGAGGGGGGAGATAATCAGGCTTTTTGTCCTGGAAGGAGCGATGATCGGCGTCCTGGGGAGCATTTTTGGCTGTCTGCTTGGAGTCCTGATCAATTATCCTTTTGTAGAATACGGGATCAACTGGGGATATTTAATGAGGGACGTGGGGGATGTTGGTTATCGGGTGACCGGCGTTTCGCACGGGGTCTGGAATATTAAGATGATCGTGACCGCCTTTGTCGCCGGGATAGTCATTTCCGCCCTGACCAGTATCTATCCCGCACGGGTGGCGAGCCGGATGGAACCGACGGAGGCGCTTAAACGTGTTTAAACTTGCCCTGCGAAATATATTCCGCAACAAGCGCCGGTCGGTCCTGACCGGACTGTCGATCGCGATCGCGGTCATGATCGCGGTCTACCTCTGGTCGTTGATCTCGGGGATCATGGACGATCTTTTTGACAACATGATCCGTTTGAACTACGGCCATGTCCGTATCCTCAACACTGATTACGTCAAACGGGAAAGAATGCTCCCCCTGGAGGCCAATATAAAAAATTACCGGGCGGTGGAAAGGACCGCCTCGGCAATGGACCAAAACGTCACGTTGACCGTCGGGCGGGTCAAATTTGGGGTCCTGCTGGAACATGAAGGGAAAAATAAACCGGTCTTCGGCAACGGGATCGACCCTGGGACCGAAACCCAGATCTCCCACCTGGACCAGAAGATCGTTCAAGGGAGAATGATCCAAACGGGGCGGGAAGAGATTAACATTGGGGTCAACCTGGCCCGGGACCTGGAGTTAAAGCTTGGGGACACATTGACAGTGGTGACCCAGACAGCGTACGGCTCGATCACCGCCATGAACCTCAAGATCGTCGGGATCTTCAGTTTTGGGGTACAGAGCGTCGATAGCACCACCTTCTTTCTTCCTCTGGATAAAGCGCAGAAGTTGCTCGACCTGGAGAACGCGGTGACCGAGATCTTTGTTTATGTTAAAGATAAGAACAAAGCTCCGGAAGCCGCCAAAGCGATCATGGCGGGGCTCGATCAGGCATATCCCGGCCAATATATGACCAAGGCGTGGCAGGACCAGGAGATCCTTTATTTCTACATGGTGATCGCCAGGAATGTTTATGGAGGGCTTTATTTCCTGGTCCTTTTTCTGGCCAGCTTTACCATTCTTAATACTATGTTCATGTCGGTGCTGGAGCGGACCAAAGAGATCGGGATGATGAAAGCGCTGGGGATGAAGGACCGTCAGGTCATGGGGATAGTGATGCTGGAAGCGCTGTTGATCGGTACTATTGCCAGTTTTATCGGCGCTCTTTGGGGATCGGGGGTCGCTTATTATCTGGCGACCAAGGGGATCGATTTTACCGCGACCTTCGAGCAGATGGGGTCCATGAATTTACCAATATCATACGTATACAGAGCCATCTTTAGCTGGGGGATAATCTTTTTTGGTTTTTGCATGGGGATATTGTTCTCGGTCATGGCGGCCGTCCCGCCAGCTTTGCGCGCGGCCAGGATGGAGCCGACCGAAGCTTTAAAAGAGATATAAGGAGATGATCGTATGTCGGTAGTAAAAATGGAGAACGCGGTCAAGACTTACAAGGTCGGGAAGGTCGAGGTCCCGGCTTTGCGGGGTTTGACCCTGTCGATCGAAAAAGGGGAATTTACCGCGATCGCCGGTCCTTCCGGTTCAGGCAAAACTACCCTGCTCAACCTGTTTGGCTGTCTCGATAAACCGACCAGCGGGAAAGTATTCATTGAAGAGCACGACATCATCAAACTTAATTCCGACCAGCTGGCCGATGTCCGGAACCACCATATCGGTTTTATCTTCCAAAGCTTTAATCTGGTCCCGGTCCTGACCGCTTATGAAAATGTGGAATTTCCGCTGGTCCTGCTCAAGGAACTTCCGGCCCACCGGAAAACGCGGGTCATGGAGATGCTGGAGAGCGTCGGTATCGGGGATCTGGCCAGCCGGCGGCCGAACGAGATGAGCGGCGGGCAGCAGCAGCGGGTCGCCATCGCCCGGGCGCTGGTCAAACATCCCGATTATGTTCTGGCCGACGAGCCGACCGCCAACATCGATACCAAGACCGGCCAGTGGATCCTGGACCTGATGAAGGAGATGAACCAGAAGCTTAAAACGACCTTTATCTTTTCCACTCATGACCCCAAAGTGATGCAATTTGCCAGGCGGCTGATCAAGATCCGCGACGGGCAGATCGAATCGGACGAGAAGCAATGAATCGAACGGCGATAATTCTAGCTCTCTTTTGGTTGACTTCCGGGACCGTTTTCGCGGTGACCGGCGCGGAGATCATTAAAAAAGTTGACGAAAATATGACCTTTAAAACCGCCAAAATAGAAGCGGAGATGGTGATCCATATTGACAAAGAAGTCCGGACAAAAACGATGCGGAGCTATCAAATGGGGCGCGACACCTCATTTTCGGTCTTTCTTTCGCCGCCGCGCGACAAGGGGGTCAAATACCTCAAGATCAAAGATAACATGTGGATGTATCTCCCCACCGTTGACAAGACGATCAAGATCGCCGGCCACATGCTCCGCCAGTCGATGATGGGATCGGACTTCAGCTACGAAGACGCGCTGGAGAGCGGTGAACTGCTCGACAAATACACAGCGACCCTGGTCTCGGAAGAGGTGGTCAAACAGCGCCCCTGCTACGTTATTGACCTGACCGCCCGGGTCAAAGAGATCACCTACTATCGCCGCCTGGTCTGGGTCGATCAGGAGCTTTTTGTCCCGGTCAGGGAAGAGCTTTTCGCCCTCTCCGGCAAAAAACTTAAAAGTATGACGATGGGAAATATCCAAAAATATGGCGGACGGTATTACCCTCTCTATATGTCGATGCGCAATCTTTTACGGCGGAACACTTTAACCGAAATGATCATTACCAAAGCGGAATTTGATCTTTCTCTCCCGGCCGAAATGTTTACCCAGCGCAGTTTAACCAAATGAAAGCATTTTGGGCGACGGCGAGTCTGCTCCTTCTTTTTGCTTCTTCAGTCCTGGCGGTCGATCTGTCCGGTTATTATGAGAACGACCTTCTTGGCCTGATCAAGAGCGATGGCGGGGCGACTATCGGCGACCTTAGCCGCCTGCGTTTGCGGTTTGATGCTAAGGTAGGGGAGAGCCTGGTGATCCATTTGGAGCCCCGGTATTACCTCCTTTTTAAATCTGATCCCGTTTCGGTTGCGGGGGCAAGCGGGATCGACCAACTGGTTTGGGACCGGATTTACCTGAAATATTATTCAACATTATTTAATTTGACTGCTGGTAAGCAGCGGATCGCCTGGGGGAGCGGTTATATCTGGAACCCGACCGATATTTTTAATCCATTTGTCCTCTCTTTCGCGGTCAAAGAAGAAGACGAAAGCAATGTCGAGGCCATTCGCTGCGAAGCCCCTTTTGGTCCGTCCGCCGCTCTTGACCTCTACCTGACGACCGGCCAGCCATGGGGTGAAACTAAGAAAGGGGTCAGGGCCAGACGAACGATCGGGCTTTTTGACCTGGCAGTAAGTTATGTTGACTTTGGGAGCGGAGACCAGGCTGGCTTTGACGCGGTAGGGGAGTTGTTTGGTTTTGGGGTAAGGAACGAAATTACCGTTAAAAGACCGGTTGGAGCTACACATTATATACAATCGGTCTGGGGGTGGGATTATACCCTGGAGAATGGGATCGGCCTGAATATGGAGTATTATTTCAATGGATTAGGGAAAAAAGACAGTTACGACTGGGCCGCTTTACAGGGCGGAACTATCAGCCAGCTAGCCATGGATTACCTTTTCTTTAGCGTAAATAAGAACCTGGATGAATTGACCGCTCTTCGCGGTTCCATTTTAACCAATCTGGATGACTCTAGTTTTATCCTTTATCCGGCGTTGACCAGGAGTTTAACCGAAGATCTTGATCTAAGCCTGGAAGCGATGTTTAGCGGAGGGAAAAGCGGCTCTGAATATGAAAACGTTGGAACGCTTTTGCTTGCCAGAGTTACCCGGCACTTTTAACTTTCTTGACAAACCCATGGTTGACAGGGCATACTAAAAAAGGGGGCAAGCAATGATCTGGACAAAAGAGACCCTTAAAAACCTGATCGAAGAAAAGCTCAATGGTTCGCTTTTTATTGTCGCGTCTAACCGTGAGCCGTTCATCCATAAAAAGACCTTGGATGGGGTTCAGTGCATCATTCCGGCCAGCGGTGTGACCATGGCGTTGGATCCGGTCCTTAAAGCGAGCGGCGGCACCTGGGTCGCGCACGGTAGCGGCGATGCCGACCGCCAGGTGGTGGACGAAAAGAACCGGGTGATGGTCCCGCCGGACGATCCCAAGTATACTTTACGACGGGTCTGGCTGAACAAAGCGGAAGAAGCCGGGTATTATTACGGCTTTTCCAACGAAACCCTCTGGCCACTTTGTCATATTGTCTATACCAAGCCGGTTTTTGAAGAGGCCGACTGGCTTCATTACAAAGCGGTTAACGAAAAATTCGCCAAAACGATCCTTGACGAGGTCGGCGACCAGAAGGCTTTTGTTTTTATCCAGGACTATCATCTGACCCTGGTCCCAAAATTGTTGAGGGAGGCGAACCCGGAGATCAAGAGCGCTCTTTTCTGGCACATTCCCTGGCCCAACCCCGAAGCTTTCCGGATCAATCCGTGGAAGGAAGAGATCCTGCAGGGGATGCTTGGGGCCGACCTGCTCGGTTTTCATATCCATCACCATGTCGATAATTTCTTGAGCACGGTCGACCAGACCCTGGAAGTTAGGACCGACCGGGTGAGCTCAACTGTTATTTCCGGGGGGAGGGAAACGATCATCAGGCCGTTCCCGATCAGCGTCGATTATGAACAGATCCAAAAAGAAGCCGCTTCCCCGGATGTTGAAAAGAAGATCGCTCTGATCAGAAAAGAATATAACCTGACCGCCCAATTCATCGGGATAGGGACCGATAGGATCGATTATACAAAAGGGATCCTTGAACGCTTCCGGGCGATCGATAAGTTTCTTGAAAAATATCCTGAATACCTCGGGAAATTCACTTTTCTTCAGGCCGGGGTCTTGAGCCGCATTCACATCAAAAAATACAAAGAGCTTAACGACGAGATCAACGCCATTGTCGAACAGATAAATTATAAATATAGTGACGACAGCTGGCAGCCGATCGTTATGCTCCGCCGCCATTTTAGCCCGGTGGAGCTGATCACCCTCTACCGGATGGCCGACATTTGCGTTGTTTCGTCCCTGCATGACGGGATGAACCTGGTCGCCAAAGAGTTTGTTGCGGCAACCGACCCACAGAAGGGGATGCTGATCCTGTCCCGCTTTACCGGCGCCGCTCGGGAATTGACCGAAGCGGTGTTGGTTAACCCATATGCTTCGGACAGTTTTGCCGAAGCGATCAAGAACGCTCTGGAAATGCCGCCGGATGAAAAAGAGAAACGGAACCTGAAGATGAAAGAGGGGATCGCTGAAAATAACATCTACAAGTGGGCCGGCAAGATCATTCAAGGCTTGCTGAAGCTTTCATAATATTATGGATATTCAAGCTTTAATTAATATTATTTTTAACTCCCGGGTGCAGATCTTTCTGGCCAGCTATCTGGTTTGGGTCGCGGTCTGCTGGCTGCTGGTCAAATGGCTGACCGGGTTTTTGGGCAAGATCGTCAGCCGGACCGAGACCGAGATCGATGATATTATTCTGCAAGAAGCTCGCTTGCCGCTTTGGCTGGCCCTGCTGGTGATCGGTTTTTACGTTATTTCCATGACCGTCGGTTTGCCGCGGATGGCCGCCCTGCGGATCGAACGGCTGACCGAATTATCGATCGTTTTTATTATTATCTATCTGGCCGCCAGGCTTGCGATCAACTTTATTAAACTGACCGCTAAAACGCGCCCTTCGGTCAGGAACATGATCCCGACCTTTAATCGGATCGCCAACATTGTTGTCTGGGGGGTTGGCCTTTTGATGCTGATGGACCTTTTAGGGGTCTCGGTCACGCCGGTCCTCGCTTCTTTGGGAATCGCCGGCCTGGCGGTCGGTCTGGCTCTCCAGGATACGTTGGGAAGCTTTTTTGCCGGGCTTTATATTCTGATCGACCAGCCGGTCCGGGTCGGGGATTACGTTGAGATCGAGAACGGACTCAAAGGCTACGTTGAAAAGATCGGCTGGCGCGAAACGATGATCCGGACACTGCCGAACAATATGATCGTTGTCCCCAACACTAAACTGTCGCAATCGATCATTACCAATTACTATTTGCCGCATAAAGAGATCGCCTGCCTGGTGGAGGTGGGGGTCAGCTATGACAGTGACCTGGAGAAAGTGGAACGGGTTACCTGCGAGGTCGGCCGAGAAGTTTTAAAGAGAGTTGATGGGGGGATAAAGAATTTTGAGCCGTTCATCCGTTATCATACTTTTGCCGATTTTAGCGTAAATTTTACCGTTATTCTTCGTGTGGCGGAGTTTGTCGATAATTATCTGGTAAAGCATGAGTTTATCAAGGCGCTGCATAAGCGCTATAAGGAAGAAGGGATCGAGATCCCGTTCCCGATCCGGACGGTCAGGATGAACGCTAAAAATTAAAAGAGGGCCTTCCTTCTTTGTCCATATTTTTTTTCGGGATCTCTCCAGCCAGGGCAAGGGCGGTTTTGGTCAGATAGGGGCCAACCAATTCATAAACAATAACCGAAGATAGGACGATCGTAATGATCACCGCGCCGATCTCCGGCAAGGCCGCTTCCACCGCGATCGAGATCCCAATTGCCACCCCGGCCTGAGGGACCAGGCCTAAACCAAGATATTTTTGGACGCTCTTTTTTTCCTTGACCAGCTTGGTCCCAAAGTGCGCCCCCAGCGCTTTACCGGCAAGCCTGGTTATGGTATTCCCTGGCAACCCTGGAGCTGATCGAAATAAAATGTTTTAGTTCGAAATCTGCCCCGATGGAGAGGATGATCAATCCGAGGGTGACTTCGCTGATCACCTTTAAATTGTTGACCATCGGTTTGGTCAAAAGTCCGAGAAACGATGGGCCGATGATCAGGCCGGCAAGGATATAACCGGTAACTTTTGGGACCTTGAGACGCTGGGCAAACTTCCCCATGATCAACCCGAAAAGAAGGGCGACCGCCAGGATATTGCTGACCGATTGACATTTGAGCTCCATCTGTTAAATATGATATGCTAGGAAAATGGCTACTAAGATCCTTCTATTTCTTGATTATGATGGGACATTAACGCCGATCAGGAGCCGGCCGGAAAAAGCGAAGTTAACGGACGCAAACCGTCAGAAATTGCGGGCCTTGCTTGGCCAGCCGCTGGTCAAAGTCGTGATCATTTCCGGCCGCAAATTGTCCATCCTTAAGCAGATGGTCCGTGTCCCCGGTTTTATTTATGTCGGCAATCATGGCTTTGAGAGCGAGGTCGGGGGGGAGCATAGGGTCGTCCCTCGGGCAAAAAAACACCTGAAGGTCATGCGGGCGATCAGGAAGGAATTAAGCCGGTCGATCAGGATCAAGGGGGGGCTGATCGAAGATAAGGGATTGACGTTGAGCGTCCATTACCGGATGGTCCCCAAAACCAAGCTAAAAACTTTTCATGCGCTCTTTGCCAAAGCCATAAAAAAATGGCTGGGGATGGTGAGGGTAACTCAGGGGAAAGCGGTTTATGAGATCAGGCCGCCGATCAATTGGGACAAAGGGAAAGCGGTCCTCTGGCTGATCAGGTCGCTCCGCCCCGCGAAGTATCTGCCGGTCTATATTGGCGATGACAAGACCGACGAAGACGCTTTCCGGGCGATCAAGGGGAGAGGCCCTTCCTTCCTGGTTGGGGCCGGAAGACCAACTGCGGCCGACCATCGTTTAGGAACAATTCGGGATGTGTATCGGTTGATCGAGGGGATTGTTCGCAATGGAGAAATCTGATAACATAAGTTCAATGAATGCCGTGGTCCCGTTCAAATTTTACACTTCTTCGCTATTAGTCGAGATAACCGGTCGCCGGGCCAGTGACCTGCCGGCATTTCTTGCGATCCTGCGCGAGGTCGATGTTTCATCCGTTTTTTATCATGTTCACCATACATTCAGGGAATATTCTTTCGCGCCCGGCCAGTATTCCAACGATTTTGCCCGCTGGGTCTCGGAAGAGCTGGAAGAGATCGGCCTGGGCGAAAAACTCTCTTCGGTCAATATTAAGGAAGTAACTGACCTGGAAACACTCCGCCAAACGCTGATCAGGATCATTGAAAAGCATCTGGCCGAACACCCGGACAGCCGAAAGGCCCTCCCGGGGCGGGAATTTTATTTCTTGCGGAATACCGGCATCGTTATCCCGACCAAATATGAATCCAGGACGATCGAGGAGTTCGCGGCCGATTTAAAACTGGTCGGGATGCGCTCGATCTATTACCATTTTTTTGACGCGCGGCTCCGGCTCGGCCATAAAACGAACGATTTTTCCAATTGGATCAGGAGCAATTTCAATGATGAAGCGCTGGCCGGCAAGATCGAAGCGCTTGATCCGTACTTCATGACCCTGGACCAGATGCGGGACAAGATCATCTCCCTTTGCCTGCCAAAAAGGAAAACTGATAATTCGTTCTGGAAGCACTTTGAAAAGGTTTTAAAGATAAAATGAAGATCAACATCAATGACTACGCGCAGGTGACCAGGCGGCAGAATTTGGACGAACTCCTGCTGTTAGCCGATCGTTTGCAGGGGAAAACGGTCAAAATGGTCAATTCAACCTCGGTCGGCGGCGGCGTGGCCGAAATGCTCCATCGGACCGTCCCACTTTATAATCAGCTTGGTCTGAAGGTTAAATGGGACGTGATCAAAGGGGGAGGGGACTTTTTTAATATCACCAAAGCATTTCATAACGCCTTGCACGGTACCAAGGTGGAGATAACCAAGGAGATGTTTGAGGATTTTCAGGAGACAAATGCCCAAAACGCGAAAGAACTGATCTTTGACGAGGATATTATTGTTATCCACGACCCGCAGCCGCTTCCTCTGATCGCCAGGAAAAAAGAAGGGAACGCCAAATGGGTCTGGCGTTGTCATATTGACACAGCCAATCCCGATGTCATGCTCTGGGAATACTTAAAGCAGTTCATTGTCCAGTATGATGCTTCGATCTACTCATCTCCCAGCTTTGCCAAAGAATTGCCGATCGCGCAATACCTGATCTATCCGGCGATCGACCCATTTGCCGACAAGAATCGGAACCTTTCCCAAAGCGAGATCGACGCTGTTCTCAGGAAATACGAGATCCCGACCGATAAGCCGATCATTACCCAGGTCTCCCGTTTTGATTACTTAAAAGACCCGATCGGCGTATATGAAGCGTACAAACTGGTTAAACAGTACGCCGACTGCCGCTTTGTCTATGCCGGCGGGACCGCCAGTGACGATCCGGAAAGCAATAAGGTCCTGGCCGAGCTTCAGGAAAGGGTGGGGCACGACCCGAATTTTCACATTCTTCTTCTTCCTCCGTTTGCCGACCTGGAGGTCAACGCCCTCCAGCGGGCCTCGACCATTGTCCTGCAAAAATCGCTTCGGGAAGGCTTTGGCCTGACGGTGACCGAAGCTCTTTGGAAAAAGAAGCCGGTAGTGGCGACCGCCGTCGGCGGGATCCCGCTCCAGGTTATTCACAATCTGACCGGACTGTTGGCCCATTCCGTGGAAGGGGTCGCCTACCAGATAAGATATCTATTAAACAATCCGGCGGCGGCCGAACGAATGGGACAATACGGGCACGAGCATGTCCGGGAAAAATTTCTGATCACCCGGAAGATCCGGAATTATTTACTGATGTTCATCGCCCTCCAGCATCAGGGTGAGTCGATCATTTCGCTTTAGGAGGAAAATATGTTAGAAGTCTGGGGCTGGTCCCTGCTGTCGGTGACCGTGGTCAGTTTGATCTCTTTGGTCGGGATTTTCACCATTTCACTGAACCGGCAGAAACTGGGAGAGATCCTCCTTATTTTGGTCAGCTTTGCGGTTGGCGGGCTATTTGGCGACGCATTTATCCACCTGATCCCGGAAGCGTTCGAGAGTTTTGGCAATAAACTGGTAGTTTCACTCCTGGTCCTTTCCGGGATCCTCCTTTTTTTCATTCTGGAAAAGTTCATCCGCTGGCGCCATTGCCATGTGCCGACCTCCGAAAATCATCCCCATCCGGTCGTTTTTATGAACTTAATTGGAGACGGTGTTCACAATATCATGGATGGGATGATCATTGCCGCCAGCTACCTGGTCAGTTTCCCGATCGGCCTGGCAACGACCCTGGCGGTCATTCTGCACGAGATCCCGCAGGAGATCGGCGACTTTGGGATCCTGGTCCACGGCGGCTTGACGGTCCGGCGCGCTCTGCTGTTTAATTTTTTATCGGCGGTCCTGGCGATCTTCGGAGCGGTGATCTCCCTGACCATCGGGCCTTTAGTCAAAGATTACGCCCTATATATATTGCCGATCACCGCCGGCGGGTTTATCTACATGGCCGGCTCCGACCTGATCCCGTCACTGCATGATTCCTGCGAACTTGGAGAATCGTGGAAACAATTTTTGGCGATCGTATTAGGGCTCGGGATAATGGTTGGACTGCTTTATATTGCCCATTGATCCACGGAACTTTTTTCTTCAGCCGGTTGTCTAACAAACCAGGAGGCTTCCATGTCATCCATTGAATTTGCCCCTCTTTACGAGGCGCACAAAGAAAAAGTCTGGCGGATCGCCTCCCGTTATGTTTTTGACCGGGAGGATCGGGAAGACCTTTTTCAGGAGGTCTGGCTGGCGGTCCATAAAGCTCTCAAGAGTTTCCGGGGAGAGGCAAAAGTCGAGACCTGGATCTATCGGGTCACTGTCAATACCGCCATCAATTACGCAAAAAAACAGGCCCTCTATCGGAAAGGGAGGCAAATATTGGCCGCTCTGCGGGTGGTCCACGAACATCCCCGGGAAGCGGTGGATGACCTTTCGGTCCCTCTCTCTAAATTGAACCCGCGCCAGCGGATGGTTCTTCTCCTGGCTGATGTTGAGGAACGGCCGCTGGAAGAGATCGCGGAACTGACCGGATTGCCGATCGGGACGGTCAAATCCAACCTCCACCGGGGTCGGGAAATCGTGAAAAAGGAAGTGATGAAAAATGGTTAGCTACGATAAATATCTCCGGGGGCTGAAGAAAAGCGCTCCCCCCGTCGATTTTAACCAGCTTTATCGTCAGATCGAGCGGAAAGCGGCCCGCCGGTCGTTCCTTGTCGCTCAATTGGCGATCCCTTTGCTGATGATCTCTGCTCTTTTTCTCGTTGCCCTGCCGGCGGTCAACTATTTTTCCGCGGCTACCAACGATCGGGGGGATCTGCTTTCCTTTGTGATCCAGGATGAGGGGGACGGGATGGAGATGGAAGGTTTTATTTTTGGAAATTGACCGGAACTATTTTGGCCGGCTCTTTGTCTAAATGGATTATAAGGGGGAATAAAAATGAAAAATGTTTTTGGTTTCTTGATGATCGGATTGATTTGTGCTTCTTTGGTGGTCCCGGCAGAAGCCGCCCGGCCTAATATGGGGGCCGCGCGGGGTAGGGCGGAGATCGGAAATGGAGTGGAGCGGCTCTATAAAAACCTTGATCTGACCTCGGAGCAAAAGACGAAGCTGATGGAGAGCCGCCAGGCGATGGAGCGGGACCTTTTGCCGTCAAGGCAAAAGAACGAAGAGTTGATGATGAAGATGCGGACCGAAATGACGAAAGACAAGCCTGACCAGGGGGCGGTCGAAGGTTATTTGAAGGAGATCAACAAAAACCGGCTCAACTCGGAGCTGAAACGGACCGATTTCCTCCTCAAATTCTGGGGAATATTGACCCCGGAACAAAAAGAGAAATTCCGCAAGACATCGAAAGGGAATAAAGTTAAAATAGGGAAAGGGAATCGATAAACAATCGGTTTATTGAATGAGAAGAATACATAAAAAATATTTTTGCCCAGGTTCTAATTTAACCGCGCAATTAATTGCGCGGTTAAAATTAGCAAGATTAGGCAAAGTGGCCATTTTAATAATTTTCCTGGCGGGCCAAGCCAATTCCCTGACCTGGCCGCAGGTTTTAAATGAAGCGGCCAGGAGCGGCCGCGAGATTAAAAGCGCCCAAAAACAGCTTGAGGTCGCGCGGTGGACATATTACAAGTCATACAGCGGATTTCTTCCCCAGATCTCGGCCAACATGTCGGCCGGCCAGTCGGACAATTCAACCGGTCAATCAAACAGTTATTCTTACGGCCTTAGTTTTTCCCAATCTCTCTTTAAGGGCTTCAGCAATTATAACAATCTCTCTGCCGCCGGCGCCAGCCTGGCTTATTACCAGGCGAGCCTTCAGTATAACGAGGCGGATTATTACTATCAGCTCCGCCAGGCTTTCGTCAATCTATATCTTGGCCAGCGGAACATCGATGTTTTGAAAGCGATCCGGCAGTCGCGCGACGAGAATGCCAGGATGATCAAGTTGTTATACGACAGCGGGCGGGAAGATAAAGGGAACTATCTTCGGACCGATGCCCAGCGCCAGGAGGCCGATTACCGGTATCTTTCCGCCGGAAGGCAATTGGAGCTGGCCAAATTGAAGCTTTCTCAATTGATCGAGACCCAGGTCTCAAGCGTCGAGGGGGAATTTGTCCCGGCGCCGATCGGTGAGCCGGACTTCGACTCCCTCCTGAAAGAAGCGCCCGCGTATAAAATGTCGCGGAGCCAGCTGACGCTGGCCGAGATCGACCAGCGGGCGACGATCAGTGAGTTTTTGCCGACCGTTTCTCTGCAGGGAAGCTATTCGAAAAGCGGCAGTAATTGGCCGCCGGATTCATCGAGCAAATCCCTTAGCCTGAACCTTTCGTATCCTCTTTTTCCTGGCGGGAGCAATATCGCCGAACGGGTGATCAGCGACGCCCAATACGACAAAGCGAAGGAAGATTTTTCCATCACCAAGAAAGAACAATATTTCGCGATCCGCCAGGCCTATGAAACTTTTCGCGACGCGCTTGAGGAATACAAGCTGGCCGGGATCTATCTTGACGCGTCGACCCAAAGGGCCCAGATCGCGCAGGTCAAATATTTGAACGGATTGGTCTCATACAATGAGTGGGACCAGGTGCAAAATGAATACTTCAGCAGTCAAAACAGTCTGATAAATTCTTTGAAGTCGGCCTTGCTGGCGGAAGCGGCCTGGCACAAAAGTTATGGAGGACACGTAAAATGAGAAAAAAAATATGGGGGTTGGGATTGGTTGTCAGCGGTCTTCTGCTGGTCGTTGGTTTGTCCGGCTGTGCCGGCAAGAGCGAGGAGCCGCTTAAGAGCGTCAAAGTAAAATTGGGAAGCATTAAGGCCGAGGTCCCTTCGACCGGGGTAGTTGAGCCGCGGAGCCGTTTGGAGATTAAGCCCCCCTTAAGCGGCCGGATCGATGAAGTGCTGGTCAGGGAAGGGGACTCGGTCAAAAAAGGGGAGATCCTTGCCTGGATGAGCTCGTCCGACCGGGCGGCAATTCTTGACGCGGCCCGGGCCAAAGGAGCGGACGAGGTTGGCAGGTGGGAAGATGTTTACAAAAGGACACCGGTCGTGGCTCCGCTAAACGGTTTTATTATCCAGCGGGCGGTCGAGCCGGGGCAATCGGTGACGATCAGCGATCCGATCCTGGTGATGGCCGACTACCTGATCGTAAAGGCGCAGGTCGACGAGACCGATATCGGCAGGATCAGCAAAGGGCAGTTCGTCAACATCGAGCTTGACGCCTACCAGGGAGAATCGATCGACGGGCGGGTCGAGCATATCGCCTTTGAGTCCAAAACGATCAACAACGTGACCATTTACCAGGTCGATGTCCTCCCCGGACGGGTCCCCGGTTTTTTCCGGGCGGGGATGAGCGCGACCGTCAACTTTATTCTTAGCGAGAAAAACGACATCCCGGTCCTCCCTCTAAACGTTGTTAAAAAGGTCGGAGAACGATCCTACGTCTTTGTCCTGAAAGAGGGGAAAGCTCAGCCCTTGCAGATCACGACCGGGCTGGAAAACAGCCTGAACGTCCAGGTGACCGGCGGTCTTGGGGTCGGCGATGAAGTCATTGTGCCGACGATCCCCATGATCGAACAGCTCAACAAGCGTTTTCAGAGGACGCGCGGACCGACCAATCCGCTCCAGCGCCGGCAGAGCGATTAAATGCCGCTGATCGAGCTGAAAAAGGTCCAAAAGACTTATTACATCGGCGGGGAGATACCGGTCCGCGCCCTGCGTGGCGTCGACCTGAAGATCGAACCGGGGGAATTTGTCGCGATCATGGGCCCGTCGGGTTCCGGCAAGTCGACCCTGATGGCGATCCTTGGACTGCTCGACAAAGCGGACAGCGGCGAGTATTTTCTCTTGAACAAAGATCTTTCCCGCCAGGGAGAGAGCGACTACGCCGTTTTGCGCAACCGCTTTTTTGGTTTTGTTTTTCAAACTTTCAACCTTTTGCCGAAGCTCAACGTCTCCGACAACGTCGTTTTGCCGTTCATTTATTCCGGCGATAATGATGGCGGGAAAAGGGAGCATGCCCTCTCGATGCTTAAAAAGGTCGGGTTGGGGGAGAGGCTGAAGCACCGTCCCAACCAGCTCTCCGGTGGTCAGCAACAGCGGGTTGCCCTGGTCAGGGCGTTGGCGAACGATCCTCTGGTTATCTTAGCCGATGAGCCGACCGGCAACCTTGATTCACAATCATCCAAAGAGATCATGGGACTTCTGCAGGATCTCAACAAGCAGGGAAACACCATTATTATGGTAACCCATGAACACGACATCGCCGCTTACGCCAGCCGGGTCCTGACCCTGCATGACGGGGCGATAATCACCGATGAGCGGAAAAGACCTACCCCCGCCGCCCGCCTTCCTGAAATGAAACCGATCGAAAAAAAGCGGCGCTGGTGCTGTGTCGCCGGTCTGCTGAACTATACATATGAGGCTTATCTTTCGATCGTCAACAATAAGCTCCGCTCGGTCCTTTCCATTTTGGGGGTGATGATCGGGGTCGCGGCGGTCATTACTATGCTCGCTCTGGGGACCGGTGCCAAGCGGAGCATGGAAGAGACCCTCTCTTCACTGGGAACGAACATCCTGATGGTCCGCGCTCCTTTCAGATCAAGCGGCATTTCCCTTGGCTCGCAGGGGCCGACCCGCTTTACCTTCGCCGATTATGAGTCTCTCCAGCGGATCGAAGGGATCGATTACGTCGTCCCTTACGTTACCGGCCGGGCGCAGGTTGTTTTCCAAAATAAAAATTGGAACACCAGCGTGGTCGGTACCAGCGTCGATTATCCGGTGATGCGCGATGTATCTCTCGAGCTGGGCCGCTTTTTTACTCCGTCAGAGGCCAACAGCAAGGCCAAAGTGGCGGTGATCGGCCAAACGGTCGCCAAAGAGCTTTTTGGCGAGGAAAATCCGATCGGCCAGTCGATTAAGATCAACCGAATTAATTTCAATCTGATTGGGGTCCTGCCAAAGCAGGGGGCGGCCGGTTTCCAGAACCAGGACGACCGGGTCTTGATCCCGCTCAAGACGGCGATGTACCGCCTGCTGGGGAACGATTATATCAATTATTTCGAGGTCCAGGTAAAGGACGCGGAGCAAATGTCATACGCTTCGGAGAGGATCATCGGCGAAATTATGCGCCTCCACCGTCTGCCGGAATCACAGCGCCAGAGCATCGATGTCATGAACATGGCCGAGATCCAGGCGGCGGCTGGCGCCCTTATTTCGACCCTGTCGTACCTTTTAGGGGCGGTCGCGGCGGTCAGCCTGCTGGTCGGTGGGATCGGGATCATGAATATCATGCTGGTCATGGTGATGGAGCGGACCCACGAGATCGGCCTGCGCAAGTCGCTTGGCGCCCAGAGGAGCGATATCCTTATCCAGTTCCTGGTCGAAGCGGTCTTGATCTGTCTTTTTGGCGGGGTGATCGGGATCGCGTTCGGCAGCCTGGTCTCCTGGGCGTTATCTACTTTAGCCCAATGGAACGTCTATATTTCAGCCGGATCAATCGTCCTGGCTTTTACTTTTTCCGTGCTGGTCGGGGTGGTTTTTGGCCTCTGGCCAGCCTGGCGGGCGTCTAAGCTGCTGCCGATCGAAGCGCTCCGCTACGAATAGCTAAAGCTTTTCTAACCAAGATAAAATATCAGCAAAAACTTTTTCCCGACCGAGATCAATGGAAAGAGCGTGGAGCATTTCCGGGTATTCGATCGTCGTTTTTTCCTTAAGCGGGAATGAATCGATGATCTTTTTACCGGTTTTTTCGTCGATCAGCAGATCGCGGCCGGAGATCAAAAAGAGGGAGGGGACGGTCAGTTTTTTGCCCATACTTTTCGCTTTCATTTGCGCGAAGAGGGTGTTGAGAAGCATTTTCAGGCTCGCGACCCGGAGTTCGTCGGGATTACCGTCCATCACCTTTTGGTACGCAACGTCCCGGGTGCACATCGCCGACGTAAAGGGGACTTCGACCGTTTTTTTAGGATCGATCAGGATATAGGTGATCAGGGTCAGGTATGCGGAGAGGGAAAATTTCATCCCGTTCTGGAAGGCGGGGGAGATCAGGACCTGACCGGCGAATTTTTCCGGATATTGTCCGGCTACGTTAAAAGCCAGCAAGCCGCCAAGGCTTTCTCCCAGCAGGTAGATCTTCTTGCCGGGATTTTCTTTAGCGATGATCTCGCGGAGATTCAGGATGTCTTGATAATATGTGTCGAACGAATCGATATGGCCGCGCGGCCGCTCCGGAGTGCGGCCAAAGCCTTTTAGTTCAATGGCGTAAGAAGAATAGCCGTTCCCGGCGACATATTCTCCGAGAAAATCCCACCTGGCGGAATGGGCTCCCATACCGTGGACGAGAAGAAAAACCGCCCTGGCGTTATCGGCGGTCCATTTCCGGTAGAGCGGATCATTTCCAATGAGCTCCGGCATGAGGGGATTATACCACAGCAAAATAAGTTTGACTGTCGAGAGCGGGCGTGAGAAAATTCGGGACAATGAAAGCGTGGATTGCCCCGCTCTTTATCTCCGCCGCTCTTTATGACGGCCTTTTGGGTGTGATCGGCATTTTGACGCCGGCGGAGATCTACTCGCGATTTGAAATGCCCCTTCCCGAACATCTTGGCTACGTCCATCTGCCGGCTTTGCTGATGATCGTCCTGGCGGTCGCGTTTATCAATATCGCCCGCGACCCAAAGGGGAACAAAAATCTGATCTGGTACGGCGTTATGGTCAAGGTCGCTTTTTGTTTGGTCGCTTTCGGCCATTTTTTCTTCGGCGAGATCCCCGCGATGCTTCTTCCATTCGCGTTCATTGACCTGGCCTATATTGCTTTGTTCATTTGGGCGGAGAGGGTGGCTTAATAGGGGGGAGACCTATAAGCCGGATTCTGTCGTGTACGGCAATCTATCTGGGGCCGACATTACTGGCGACCTCGATGCGACCTACTCGGGATCAT
>JAHJKL010000071.1 GCA_018822365.1 Candidatus Margulisiibacteriota bacterium | reverse complement strand
GGCCAGAATTCCTATTAACCGCTTTATTTAAATTCTTAGTTTTAACCCCATAAAGGTTTGCTAAATCAGAGTCAAGCATTACTTTTTGTCCCCTGATAAGGTAAATTTTGTTTTCTATTCTTTCGTCAGGAATTAATTCTTCCACAACTCGAATATGAGCAAAGTTATTGCCACAGTTAAAAATGATGGCTTTTTGTTAAAAATGGCGAAAAATCGTTAGACTTGTGGGAGAAAGGGTTTTCATTATATAATAAGCATTCATGAACCCACTTTATATAGTCTGTATTTTAACCGGAATAATCCACTTTACCGAAACGGCCGCTTCGTCGCTCCGTTTGGCCGGGGTGCGGACCGGGCAGATCGCGACCTCGCTATCATTTGTTAACGCGACCTTGCTGGTGACCCGGACCTCGAACATGCTACAAGCCCCTTTTCTAGGCGGTTTAGTTGATCATGCAATCATGACCGGAAACCCAAGCGGATTGGTTGGTTCCTTCCGAATGGTCATCTTTGCCGCCTTTATCGGCAACCTCTTAGGAGCAGTCTGTACCCCGTTCTTTGTGGCGGTCTTTACCAAAGCGATCCTCCGTTTTGAGCGGGTTGGCTCGGTCCCCCGATTGATCGTCGCCGCGTTTTTCCCCAGGAATTTGACAAAAATAATCGATCGCTTCCGCCTGCCGGCCAAAGAGTCGTTAATGAACCTTTCCCTGAAGGGGATGCCCAAGGGATTTCTTTGGACCAACCTGATCGTTGTTTCGGTCTATGCCATTGGGGTCTTGTCTTCCCTTTATGCCGGGGCTCTGGTCCCAGAGTTTAGAATTACCGCCTCCCAGCTTTCGGCGATCGTCAACGGGATCGCTACTATTTTGCTGGTAACCCTGGTCGATCCGACCTGCGCTTATATTACCGATCAGGCGGTCAAAGGGAAACGGCGCGAAGGGGATGTCCGGGCCATGGTTTTCTATATAATAATGGGGAGAGTTGTGGGGACCCTGGTCCTTTCTCAGCTTCTGTTTTTACCTTCCGCTGAATATATTAAATCAGCCACTCTTATGGTCAAGGGGATGTTCGGTCAGTGAGAATAATTCGCCATCCCAGCAAGGGGAAGCTTCATCGCCCGGTTGTTGCCCTAGGGACTTTTGACGGGGTCCATCTTGGGCATAGCCGGGTGATCGAAGCGGCGGTCGCCTATGCCAGGAAGATCGGCGCCCATTCGGCCGCGATCACTTTTGATCCGCATCCTCAAGCGATCGTTGCTCCCGATAGGGGGCTCAAGCTCCTAACCACGCTAGCCGAAAGGGAGGCTTTATTGGCTGAACTTGGCGTTGATTCGGTAATCGTCAGTCGTTTTACCCCTCAACTCCGGAAACTAAGCTATCGGCAGTATATTGAGCGCTATCTGGTCAAAAAACTTGGGGTTCGGGCGGTATTTATTGGTTACGATTACGCTTTGGGGAAAGGGCGGAGCGGGAGCGCGACCGCCTTGAAAAAGCTGGGAGAAGAACATGGTTTTGAGGTCCATATTATCCCGCCGGTCAAAGTTCGCGGCAGGATCGTCAAATCAGGGTTGATCCGGGATTTACTCCTCAATGGGGATTTCAAGCTTGCCCAGGCGCTTATGGAACATCCTTATCGATTAACTGGGAAGGTGGTCAAAGGGAAAGGGATCGGCGGCAGGGTCCTCGGTTTTCCGACTGCCAACCTGAAGCTTGATCCTGGAAAATTGATCCCCGCTCCGGGGGTTTACTGCGGGTTGATTGATGGCCGCAAATGCGCGGTCAACATCGGGTTTCAGCCGACCTTTGGAAAGAACGTCCAACTGGTCGAGGCCCATCTTTTGGACTTTTCCGGCCGGCTCCTTGGCCGGACGCTTGCGGTTGATCTTTATTGTCGATTAAGGGGGGAGCGCCGCTTCAGGGAGGTTGCCCAACTTAAGGTGCAAATCAAAAAAGATATTGCCCGTCTGCGGAGGATGTGATACAATACAATTAATATGTTAAAAAAGGAAGTAAAAACAGAGGTCATCGGAAAATATAAAAGGCATGCGAGTGATACTGGATCACCCGAAGTCCAGGTCGCGGTTCTGACCAAAAGAATAGACCAGCTTGTTGATCATCTTAAAAGGAATAAAAAAGATCATCACAGCCGGCGCGGTCTCTTGATCCTGGTTGGTCAGCGCAAACGACTCCTTAACTACCTCCATCGGACGGATGTTAAGAAGTTTGAAAAGCTTTCCTCTAGTTTGAAAACAAAGTAATGATTAAAACAGTTGAAAAGACCCTTAGTGACGGTAAAGTCCTCTCCATTGAAACAGGCCGCGTAGCCCGCGAAGCGGGCGGTTCAGTAATTATTCGTTTAGGCGATACTATGGTCCTGGCGACCGCGACTATGAGCGGTTCTCCTCGCGAAGGGATCGATTTCTTCCCCTTAATGGTTGATTTTGAAGAAAAGCTTTATGCCGCCGGAAAGATCCCGGGAGGTTTCTTTAAGCGGGAAGGGCGCCTTTCAGAAAAAGCGATCCTTAATTGCCGCAAGGTTGACCGGCCGATCAGGCCGATGTTCCCCGAAGGATTCCGCAATGATGTTCAGGTTGTTATTACCCCTCTTTCGGTGGACCAGGAAAATCAGCACGATATTATTGGGATTATCGGCGCTTCTGCCGCTCTTTCCATTTCCGATATCCCGTTTGACGGGCCGATCGGGGCGGTCAGGGTTTCGCTGGTTGACGGTAAATTCGTGGCCAATCCGACATTGGCCGAGACTAAAGCTTCGACCCTTGACCTGGTGATCGCCGGGTCAAAAACCGAAATTTCCATGATCGAAGCGGGGGCTAACCAGATCCCTGAAGATCAAATGCTTGAAGCGATCAAATTTGGTCACACTTTTATTAAAGAAACGATTGCTATGCAGGAAGAGCTGGTTAAAAAAGCTGGCAAGGAAAAGATAAAAGTTGAGGTTTACCAGATCAGCGAAAAGATCCGTTCTTTTGTGACCAAGCTGGCGGCCGATCGGATCGAAAAAGCGATGCGCATAACCGACCGTGAAAAGCAGATGGACGAACTTGACGCGATCAGGAAGGATATCAAGAACAAAGCACTGGAGAACAAAGAGCTGGAAGAAGAGCTGAAGAAGCATCCCGGCGATATTAAAGCGGTCGTTGAAGAGATCGAATACGAAACGATGCGCCGCCTGGTGTTAAAAGAGAACAAGCGGGTTGATGGACGGGGACCAAAAGATATTCGCGAGATCAACTGCGAAATAGGGGTCCTTCCCCGGACCCATGGTTCGGCGATCTTTTCCCGCGGCCAAACCCAGGTTTTGACGATCTTAACCCTTGGTTCCCTTGGGGAAGAGCAGCGATTGGAAGGGCTCGACCTTGAAGAGACCGGTAAACGCTATATGCACCATTACAACTTTCCCGCTTACTCGGTTGGCGAAGTCCGTCCGATGCGCGGTCCGGGACGCCGGGAAATTGGCCACGGTGCTCTGGCAGAAAAAGCTCTTTTGCCGGTTATTCCTAATTCCGACGATTTTCCGTATACCCTCCGCCTGGTTTCAGAGGTCCTGGGGAGCAACGGCTCTACCTCGATGGCTTCAACCTGCGGTTCAACTCTTGCTCTAATGCACGCCGGGGTCAAGATCGAAGCGCCGGTTGCCGGTATTTCGGTCGGCTTGATCTCCGAAGGGGACAAATTCGTGACCATTACCGATATCCAGGGGTTGGAAGACTTCCTTGGCGACATGGACTTTAAGGTGACCGGGACCCGCAAAGGGATCACCGCGATCCAGGTTGACATCAAGATCAAAGGACTTTCATTTGACCTGATCAAACGGGCGCTGGAACAGGCCAAAGAAGGGCGCTATTACATCTTGGATAAAATGGAAGCGATCCTCCCCAAACCAAGCACTGAACTGTCGCCGTTCGCTCCCCGGGTCATCTCTTTCAAGATCGACCCGGAGAAGATTGGCATGGTCATTGGCCCGGGCGGAAAGAACATCCGGCGGATCACCGATGAGACCGGCGTCCAGATGGACATCGAAGATGATGGAACGATCCGAATTACCACCAACGACGCCGAGATGGCGAAAAAAGCCAAAGCGGAAGTTGACGCCATTACTTTTGAACCGAAAGCGGGCGACGTATTCCACTCTAAAGTGGTCAGAATTATGGACTTCGGCGCTTTCTGCGAGATCCCGGGCGGAAAAGACGGGCTGGTTCACATTTCCCAGCTTGCCCCCCAGCGGGTCGCCAGGGTTGAAGATGTCCTGAAGCTGGATGACGAAGTGATCGTCAAAGTTATCGAGATCGATGATAAAGGCCGGATCAACCTGACAATGAAGGGTGTTTCGGAAGAAGAAAAAAAACGGGCGATGTAGAATTATAAGCCTCAAAATATGAAATAACCGCGACTAAACGTCGCGGTTATTTTTTGTTTGTTGTTGTAAGGGATGCTATAATTAATCGTAATGAAGGTTTATCTTTGCGATCATTCGAAACAAAGAATTAAGGAAAGACTTATATCGATTAAAGATCTTACTATTGCTCTTCAAAACGTTACTATGAAGGTTCCGGCTAAGAAAAAAGGAAGATATAAGATATGTGGATCTGTTAATGCAAGGTTGCTTTGGGTAATTTATGAAATTAAAAAAAACAGCACTTATTTTATAATAACTGCTTATTGGGCTTAATAATTACTAAACCCGGGGAGGTTAAATAGTAATGGATATTTCGATTGATACATCAGAAGGATTAATTTATATTAAAATTAAAACAGGAAAAATATTTAAAACAGTCGAACTAGATTCCGTCAATGAGATATTTGTGGATCTGGACAAGAAAAATAAGGTTATTGGTTTTGAAATTATTAATCCAATTAATATTACAACTAGAGAACTTAATAATTTTGCGCGCAGATTTAACGTCCCACAGTTGAGGATGTTAAGCCCTCAAGGCATGAAAGATATCGTAAAAGGCAAAGAATTAATTCCGGCATAAGCGTGCACTTTTACATATTATTAATACCCTGCTGATTTGGCAGGGTATTTTTTTTGTTTAATTTCCACCTCTAAAATGATAAAATAGCCTCATGGAGAAAAAAGTTTATCGCGAACTCGGTTTGACCGACGCCGAGTTTGAACGGATCGTCAAAACCCTTGACCGTGAGCCGACCCCGACCGAAACGGCAATGTTCTCGGTCGAATGGTCGGAGCATTGCGGCTATCCTCGTTCCCGCAAATACCTCCGCCTCTTTCCCCAGAAAGGGAAATACGAAGCACTGGTCGGCGAAGATGCCGGCGGCATAGTTTACGACGGCAAAGCGATCATCTTTAAAGCCGAGTCCCACAATCATCCTTCCCAGGTTGAGCCGCGGCAGGGGGCGGCGACCGGAGTTGGCGGGATCATCCGGGACATTTTTACGACCGGCGCCCGGCCAATTGCCCTGCTTGATTCGCTCCGCTTCGGCCCACTCGACAATCCACTCAACAAGTTTATTTTCTCTGGCGTGATTGACGGTATTCAATTTTACGGCAACTGTGTTGGGGTCCCAACCGTTGGCGGCGAGATCTATTTTGACGAAGCGTATTCGGGCAATTGCCTGGTTAACGTGATGTGTGTTGGGGTCTGCGATCGGGCAGAGATCGCCAGGGCCAGAGCCCAGGGGCCGGGGAATCCAATAATCTACGCTGGTTCCAAGACCGGCCGTGACGGGATCGGCGGTTGTTCGGTCCTTGCTTCTTCAGAATTTGAAGCGGGCGAGTGCGAGAAGCGGCCGACCGTTCAGGTTGGTGATCCTTTTACCGAGAAATGCTTAATTGAAGCGACCCTGGAGGCCTTAAAAACCGGCGTAGTGGTTGGGATCAAAGATATGGGGGCGGCAGGCTTAACCTGCTCCTCTGCTGAAATGGCGGCAGCCGGGGGAGTTGGGGTAGAGGTTGACCTTGATAAAGTCCCGCTTCGGGAAACCGGGATGGAACCGTGGGAGATCATGATGTCCGAATCACAGGAGCGCCAACTCCTCTGCGTCCAGCGGGGTAAAGAGCAGGCGATCCTCGATATTTTCCACAAATGGGGACTGGAGGCTGAGGTTGTTGGTTTCGTGACCGAAAAGAAGCAAGTTGTTATTAGAAGCGGCGATAAAATAGTCGCCAATCTCCCGGCGGACGAACTGGCCAAAGCTCCGATCTACGAAATGGCGTTTGAAAAGCCAAAGACTGAAAAGCCCAAAGTAAAAAGGCCGGCCAACAATAGCCAGCATCTTCTTAAACTACTGGCCGATCCCAACATTGCCAGCAAGAAATGGGTCTATGAGCAGTACGATCACATGGTCCAGCTGAATACGACCGTTTATCCGGGTGGGGACGCGACCGTTCTCCGACTCAAGGATAAGGACTGGGGGATCGCCGTTACGACCGATTGTAATGCCCGTTATTGCCAGCTTGACCCTTATATTGGGGCGCAGATCGCGGTCTCGGAGGCGATGCGGAACCTGGTTGTGACCGGAGCCGACCCGGCGGCGGTGACCGATTGTTTGAACTTTGCCAATCCGGAAAAGCCTGACCGCTTTTATATGTTCAAGTCGTGCGTCGAAGGAATAGCCGATGCCTGTAAATTCTACAACCTGCCGGTCGTTTCAGGGAATGTCTCTTTATATAATGAAAGCCCCAAAGGGCCGATCCTGCCGACCCCGATGATCGGCATGGTCGGGATCGTCAAACATATCAACCAGCGCTGTTCTGTCCCTTTTAAGAAAAAGGGAGATCTGATCATCCTTTTGGGGGAGACCAAAACCTGGACTGGAATGCCGGAGATCGATCTTAAAGTGGAAGCCAGGGTACAAAAGGCCTGCCTTGACGCGATCCAGCTCGGCCTGGTCAAGTCGGCCCACGATCTTTCCGAAGGAGGATTGGCGGTCGCTTTGGCGGAATGCTGTATCCAGGGGAAGATCGGCGCTAGTTTAAACCTGAATGAGCCGGTTGATAATCATTCTCTCTTGTTTGGGGAAGGACAATCCCGGATCCTGATCACAATTTCGGCCGACAATATCTTTCCCCTCTCTGATCTTGCCATGCTCAATAATATTCCTTTCCAGATCCTGGGAAAAGTTGGAGGGACCGGACTATTGATCCACAAAAAGCAGAAAAAGCTTTTGGGACTGGCTGTCAAAAAGCTAAGCGACACATATTATTCCGCGATCCCTGATCTGCTAAAGCCGAGCAAGCCGACCGCCGCTTCGCGAGCGGGTGTTGGCCGGAAGCGATAAATGGAAGCTACGACCGCGGTAGTGGTCTTTATTTTTGTGATCTCGATCCTGACCAGCCTGGGGGATAAAGATCATTCTAATAACCAGCCGAGCTCTCCTCCCGGAGTTGTCTATAATAATGTCAGCGCGCCACCGATCGATCCGGTTAATGATGGGGTTGATGATGGCGAACGGGCGGCGATCCAAAAGTTTATTTCTAAATACCGGAAGCCAGATGAAGCGGCGATGATCGCCGAAAGTATTGTCCGCAACTCCAATGAAAAGAACGTTAATCCCAAACTGATCACCGCCTTAATGTCGCGGGAATCCCGTTTCAATCCCAAAGCGGTCTCCTCATCCGGGGCGATCGGGCTGGGCCAGCTCCTTCCGTCGACTGCCAAAGGGTTGAAGCTTGACGATCCTTTTGATATTGAGCAAAATACTCACGGGACGGTTCTTTACATAAAATCGCTCCTCCAGCGCTTTGGCAATGACGCGACCAAAGCGCTGGCCGGCTATTTTGAAGGGCCAAACGCCATTACCCGTAACGGCGGCTTTTCCGCCAAGACCAAAGCCTACGTCGAAGATATCCTCAATATCGCGCAGAAAATTAACTGACAACTAACAAGACGTTCGCTTCGCTCACTACAACAAACTACTTTCTATTTTATGATCATCCCAAATTGTTTTGGTTAATCTCCTGGTAATAAAATTGCTTTCTTTTTGTTATGCAGCTTGCCAAAGAACAACAACTTCTCATCCTTGGGCTCGTTCTCTCCTTATTAATCGGACTTGGAGTAATGTATTTCAATCCGGGAAACGCCTCGCCAGGGCTAACTATCTTACCGCCTGAAACAGCCCCAAAAGTCGAGGTCCATCTTTGCGGCGCGGTCAGGAACGAAGGGGTTTATTTGGTCCAGGGTGGCGATCGTCTGATCGATGTTATCAGGATGGCCGGCGGATCATTGCCGACTGCCGATCTTTCGTCGGTTAACCTGGCGGAACCGGTCAAAGATGGTCAAAAGATCGTTATCCCGCTGAAAGTGGTTTTGCTTATGGAATCCGGCGGAGCGGCAGCTCCCGGCGGCAAAGTCAGCTTGAATTTTAGTGACGAAAAAGCTTTTGATGATCTGCCGGGAGTGGGAGCATCGACCGCCAAAGCGATCGTTGTTTATCGTAAAAAGAATGGTCCCTTTACCAGGATTGAGCAGATCATGGAGATCCCTCGTTTTGGCAAAGCCAAGTTTGAAAAGATAAAAGGACAATTAGTTTTATGATAGGGTTTTGTTATAAGGACCCGAGAATATTAACCGAGACTTTAGTCTTGGGTTCAAGATGAGCCCCTTAGTCCTCATAACCGCCGCTTACGCGCTGGGGATCGCCTTGAGCCGATATGTTCCTCCTCCGCTGCCACTATTGTTGCTGGGAATATTTCTTGTTTTAGCGATTGTCGGATCGAGCTTAAAGATCGGGATCGGTCGGTTATTGCTGGTCGTTTTTTTGTTATTTGGCCTTTGCGCATACCAGTTCCGAGGCGCTTCGGACGAGCCACTGGCTCGATTTGTTGATGCCGGGTATCTGATAATTCAAGGCGAGGTTACATCTGTTCCCCGGGTGAAAGAGGGGAAAAGCTCCTTTTCTTTTCGGATTCATCATCTTGCTTTTGAGCGGCAGCAATACAGTTTTAGCCGGGAGATCATGGTTTTTCTTTCCGATCAAACGATCGAATATGGCGATAAATTAGAGTTAAGAGGCGGGTTAAATCGAAGTGATTCATACGCTAACCCTCTGATCCCGGAACGAGAAAGCGCCCTGTTGTTTTCCGCGACCGACTGTCGAAAGCTGGGAAGGGGTGGGAGCTGGCTGAGTAAAATTGCCTTTGGCTTTAGCGCTCGGTTTAATGAAGTGCTGCTTCAGATCCTGCCGGAGAAGCAAGCTGCTCTGCTTGGCAGTGTCCTGCTTGGAAGCAGCGTTTCTCCCCTCGATCCGGAAGTTAAAGATGATTATCGGAAGGCAGGTTTGATCCATCTGCTGGTCGTTTCCGGAACCCAGGTTTCGATCTTGATCGGGGTTTGCCTTTCTTTGGCCAGGATATGCCGTTTTCCGGTCTGGCTAAGCGTTGCGGTCGCGACATTGTTCAATATTTTATTGGTTGTGGTGACCGGCGGCGGCGCGTCGATCCTTAGGGCGGCGATCATGGGGGAAATTGCTCTGGTCGGTCAGTTGTTTGAACGGGAGAAAGAATTTTACACGGCCTTAGCTTTATCGGCTTTGGTTTTATTATTGTTTGATCCCAATTATCTTTTTGATCTTGGGTTCCAGCTTTCGTTCATGGCGACCTGGTCGCTGATCTGCCTGGTCCCGCCGTTAACTGAATGTTTGCCGGGAAAAATACCGGGCCGGGAACTCCTTGCCTTGTCGGTCGGCCCGCTCCTGGCGACGACCCCTCTTATCGTTTACAATTTTAATCAATTTACTTTTGCCGGAATACTTTCCAACTTTATCATTCTCCCCTGGATCGAAACCCTGGTCATTTTTGGTTTTTCGACGACCATGCTCGGCTTTGTTTTTCTCCCTTTGGCAAAAATACTGGGCGGGACCCTTTGGCTCGGATTAGTCCTGCTCGACCTGATCGCTAAAACGATCGCCGGTTTTCCCGGCGGCTCCGTTTATGTGAAGCAAACTACTGTTCTCTGGCTGCTTGGTTATTATCTTGCTTTGCTCTGGCTGTTCAAAGCGGTTGCCGCCAAGCGGCGGTCCCTGGCTGCTTTATTGGTCTTTCTGGCGCTCTTCTTTTTTCCGCTATTTATCGGAGGTGATCGGGATTTGGTTGTGACTTTTCTGGACGTTGGCCAGGGAGACTCGGCTTTCATTCAATGTCCGAACGGCCGGACAATCTTGATAGATGGCGGCGGTGAGGAGCGCGATAAAGGAAGAGGTTATGATCGAATTGGCAAGATGGTTGTTTTGCCGTTCCTGCGCAAACAGGGGGTCAATAAGCTTGATCTGGTGATCGCGACCCATCCTCACGCCGACCATATTGGAGGGCTGAACGAAATATTAAAAAGCATTAAAGTCGAAACTTTGATCGATAATGGCGAAGTTTTCAATTCTCCGGCATATAGGCGTTTTCAGGAATTGATCTCTGTAAATAAGATCAAGCATGTAGCCGGGCGGGCTGGAATGGTCTTGAGTATGGGTGGGGTGAGCGGCAAGATTGTTTGGCCGCCTGGCCTTGACGGGACAATTAATGGCAATTCAGTCGTCCTCCGGTTAACATATGGCGCGACTTCGTTCCTTTTCACCGGTGATCTGGACGACCAGAGTGAAAACCGTTTGCTGGGACGTGGGGAGAACTTGCGGGCAACAGTCTTAAAAGTCGGGCACCATGGAAGCGCGACCTCGACTTCCGATGAATTTCTGGCCGCGGTCTCTCCGCGCTCGGCAATTATTTCGGTCGGGAAGCGCAATCGTTACGGCCATCCATCAAAAAAAGCGGTCGACAAACTGGCTTCATATGGCTTGCTGATGACCAAAGATGTCGGCGCGGTAACGGTAAGGAGCGACGGTCGAAATTGTTCTATTGCGACAGAGAGACCTTTCCGGTCCGCCAGAAATAGTCGACCGCCCGATTAACGGTTGGCACCCGGTAGAGGACCTCGCACGCTTCCGCCCGGGTGAAGGGGGCTTTTGGCTTGAAGTCCTTCCCTTCCAGGTATTGTAATAATCCGGCGGTTTTGGCCGCCAAAATATTTTTATTGGCCCAGAAATTCTTGGGCAGGTCCGGATAGGGGGACCCGGTGTAAAACTGCTCTTCTTCAAGCCCGGCGTAGCGCATTAAAATAGTTACTCCTTCGGCCCGGGTTAAGACCTTATTCGGTTTGAAGGTGCCGTCCGGGTAACCGGTGACGTATCGAATGACGCTCCCGTAGTTGATCTCCCTGGCGGCCCAGTGTTTTGGATAGACATCTTTAAAGATCTTGTTTTCTCCGTACGGGATAAGGGTTGCTTCAGGTTTGCTCAGCGTCCTGACCAGAAGGGTGACCAGCTCGGCCCGGGTGATCCCTTTGTCCGGTTTGAATTTTCCGTCAGGATACCCTTTGACCATCCCCAGCGTGACCGCCAGGGCGATCGGTTCGATCGCCCAATAGGTCATTGGAGTGTCGCGGAAAGGGTTGAAGCGGAGGACTACCGCCTGTCTGGTGACGGTTTCGGCTGACATTGTGCTGGTTTCGTCGACAACCTCAAAGTTGGCTTGAGCGATCACGGTGGTGATGTTGCGGCCAACCGTCAGGAGCTGGTTGGCTTCGATCGAGGAGGGGTTTTTGACCGGGACATTGTTTACGTACACTACACTGAACGGTTCAATGGTCGAGATCTCCTGGACTTCAACCGTGGAACCAAAGGAGGCGACCTTCCAGACGCTTCTTTTTTCCAATACTTTAGTAACCCACCCTTCGCCGGAGACGACCAGATAATACCGGTCGGTCAGCAGGCGATCGGGGGGATAGTTTAATTTCAGAAATGGAGCTCTTTTGATCGGCTTGATCGAGGTGGTCAGGGTTTTTTCCCCGACATATGAGAGGGAAAAGTAATGCGGGTTGTCTCCCGGCAAATTAGGTCGTTGGACAAAAGCATAATCAAATCGATAGCCGCTGTTATATAGTCCGACTCCCATGGTCAGGCCGGTGCTCCCTTCTTCCTGATTCAGGCCGGCCCGCAGGGTGATGTTTTTTTGCGGCTCATATTCCACCCCGGCGTGATAGAGCAGCGCGCTCCCCGGCATGGCGTTTGGCAGGTCCAGTCCCAATCCGGCGACCAGCGTTTTTTCGTTTTTGTAGAGGGAACTGTTTTCTTCTCCCAGCAGATTGACCGCCCCGCTGAATTTATAGTAGCCGCCAAGCTTATCTTCGCCTCCCCGCCAGCTTAGTCCGCCGCCCAAAACATTTTGCAATGTTCCGGAAAACTTCAGCCACGGTTTATATAAATAGGTTGCCGAGAGATCAAGGGTTAGCCCGGTCGCCCGATCATTGGCGTTCCCGGCCAGGGTTTGCGTGATGAGCTTCAGGTTCCCTCCGATCGCGATGTTATCCGGTGAATCAAGGTCCCGGGCGTATGAAAAGACCAGCGCGCTGTTGTCAAAACTGCCGACCTCCTGGCTGGGGTTCTGGATCACCCGGCCGGTCGCCGGATCGCGGATGGTTGGAATTGATCCTCCGGTATTCAGCCCGGTAAAACCAAGACCGAACACCCCATACTTGGTCGGAAAGGCCCAGCCGGCCAGGCTGTACTGGGTCTCGTCCAACGCTAATTTTCTGGCTGTCGCGGTAAATTGCGGAAAAGCGATCTTGCTCAGAGCCGAGGGGTTGAGGAAAAGATCGCTCCCGTCGGATGTCAGGCCAAGCGCGACCCCTCCCATCCCCAGCTGGCGGGCATTGTAGATGGTACTGCTTGGGTCAAGCGCGGAACCGGCAAAAGCGGGACAAAGGGATAAGGAGCAAGCGATAAGCAGAAAGACAAAAACCCTCACCCCTTTCTTTACCTGCGAAGTTGTCATCGTTTATACACCGTGATCTTCCCTCTGGCCAGGACCTTGCCATCAGCGAGAATTATGACTATATAGATTCCGTTCCCCAATTCTGTCCCGCCGTCGGAGCGGCCGTCCCAGGCGACTTCATTGTAACCGGCCCGTCCTCCGGTATTCCCGGCGAGAAAAACTTTTTTGGCCAATAGAGCGCCGGACAGGCTATGGATGGTCAACGTGATATTGGTTGATCTCGAAAGCAGGTAAGAGATCGCCGCGTTCCCCGTCTTCGGGTCGAACGGATTGGGATAAGTTAATGGGGTCCCAAGGACCGCCGGATCCTTGTCCGCTTCAACGTAGAGTGGGGTGATCTCGTAGGTTACCCCCTGGCCAATTGCGTCAAACGCTTCGATCGTAATGGTATGGACCCCGTTCCCCAGCTCCTGGCCTGGGATAAAGCTGGCGGAGTAATATGAATCATTGAGGACATAAGTCAAACTGTTCTTCTGCCCGTCAATATTGACCGCGCCGGAAGTTATCGGGTTGATCGAGACCACCTTGACGGTCAATTGCGGCAATTGGCCGATCGGGTCTCCCGGGAGGGGGACTATCCCGTCGATCAGCAGGGAGATCCTCGGTTTTTCATCCGCTACGATAAAGGCAAAAGAAGTGAATTCCGAGGTCGCGGCATTACCGATCGAGTCGTAAGCCCTGATCTCGAGGAGGTGTTCCTTCTTGGTCAATTTATCAGGGGAGGCCATGGAGAAGATCTCCTGCCTTGAATTGAACATTCCGTCGACCGGTTCGGCCGCCAGCCAGCTTCCGCCATCGACGCGGAAATCAACCCGGCCGACCCCTGCTTCATCGGTGGCGATCCCGAGAAAGGTCGGCAAAATGTCGGTGGTGATATTATCGGCCGGCGGGTTAAGGATCGAGACGGCTGGCGGGGTATAGTCGTTGGTGCTCCCGGTCGTGTAGAAATAGAACGACTGATCGTTGTCCATGCCTCCCCCCCCTTCGTCCCTGACCTCGGTCTTCAGGAGGGTCACGGTGTAGGTTTTTCCGGCATCCAATCCGGAGTGGGGAAAAGTAATGACCCGGCCGCTGGCGTCCATGGTCGGGGTCCCTTTGATGATCGTTGGCGTGACGTAGATCCAGTTGGAATTGACCAGCGAGGACATTCTCTTGTTAAAGGTGACGACAAAAGGCTGGTTCAAGGGGACCGTAAAAGCTCCGCTGGTCGGGGTAGTGGTGACCAGCCTTGGCGCGATACCCGGGGCGTAAGGATAGGAATAGCTGAAGTTCCGCATGCTGTTCGAGCCGAGCCAGAACGAGGTTAACAGCGATTTAATAAGGCCGTCGGAGTCGGCGATCAGATCGCGGGCGTGCTCATAGTATGGTTTGCCGGCGGTATCACGCCCGGAAGTTTTGTAAAAAGTTTTGGTGTAGCCGTTGGAGTAGACCCGGTAAACGGAATAGCCGGTCGGATATTGGACTGCCGGGCCCTGCCTGACGTAGGAGATCCCATGAATATCGCGTTTATAATTGTCCCCGATATGGCCGGAGACCACTGCGGCGGTCAGGGGATAGCTTTGCGAGCCGACCGTGTAGGTCAGGCTTTCCAGCGCGGCGCGAAAATCGATGCTGTTGTCTATTGCTGCCGCTCCTTCGACGGTCGGCAGGCTGATCGGGTAATCCCGCTCGGTCGTGCCGTCGATCAAAACTCCGGCCAGGTCGTAAGCTGGATAGCTGGAGAAAATAAAAGTTTTCCTTGCTTCGGCAGTGATCAGGTCTCGGACCGCGTTGATGTTGAGATGACCGGCTCCGGCCGCGGTTACCGAGTCGGCAAAAACGAAATTGTAATTTTTGTAGCTAAAACTGTAGTTGTAGACCGAATCGGTCCCGGCGTCGGCTGAAGTGTATTGGGTCGTGTTGCCCCGCAGGGGATTAAGGTTGTCGGTGATCCAACCGGTGGTGTAATCAGCCAGTTTGTCGTAAAAGCCGGGGACCGGGCTTAGGCGGTAGTTCGGGTTCCCCAGGTCGGAAGCTCCGGTGAAAGAGACAAACCTGGCTTTGAATTCGTTCTTTGCCTGGTCGCCTGAGTTGGTCGTCCAAACGTCAACCTGGTTCCCCCCCAGCACGATAAAGGCGGGGCGGTTGGGGAGAGCATTGATATCAGAGACGCTGGAGCTGATGATCTCGCCGCAAATTGAATAGGGGAGCCCCCGGGCCCCGCTGCTGTCGGGCGTGCGCCCTTCGGCGTAGCGCGGATCGCTCAAGACGGCAAAACTAAACAAGTATTCACCCGATGGCCGCCTGAGGGTTGTGACCAGCCGGGGGGGGCCGTAAACGCTCCCCGACTTGACCCGGTACTGGTAAGTGGTATTGGGAAGGAGTCCGGTGGCCTGACACCAGTGATAATTGGTAGTGCCGCTGACCGTTGAGGTGTTGGTATACCCGCTAATGCCGTATTCAATAGCGGTCGCGGCCGGCTCATTGGTCGTTGTCCAGGTGACGACAAAAGAATCATCTTCGACACTGGTAAGCTCTTCATTAATTATGACGACGGCGGCAAGGGCGGGAGTGATAAAACTAAGAGCAAACAGAAAGAGCGAAATACTCAGGAAACCGTAGACTAAACGTCTCGGTTTCCTATGCGTGCCGGTCCCCCCTCTCCCTGTGGGAGAGGGGTTGGGGGTGAGGGGTTCATTAAAAAAAATATTTTTCATTATCAAAACCTGTAGGTTACTCCAATAGTTTGGACCAATTTTATATCGGACATCTCAAAATTCCTTTCTCCGTTCGCGTCTTTGGGTTTAATGACGTAAGCGGCAGCGGTCGATGCCGGATCAAATTCAGCCTGGTAAGCGACCGACCATGGTTCTCTCGCGACCGAGAGGCCGGCAAAGACCGTTTTTCCCAGGTTTATACTGGTGCTGTCAAATTGCATGGCATTGATCAGGGAGAGGGCGCTGAAGCCGCAGTTTCCGTCAACCTTATATTCCCACAATTTGATAGTGGCTCCCAGGTCCAGTTTGGCCGGCAGGCCGCCGAGCATTTTAAAGGCATTGTCGACCCCTTGCTGCTGGTCGGCGGTCAAGCCGCTGACCGAAGGCTTAAAGAGCCAGGTTAGTCCGCTCCTGACAATGATCGGCAGGGCGAACAGCTGGCTTTCCATGCCGATATGAAGAAAATTCAGGTCGCTAATGATAACGTCCTGGGGATTATCGTTGAGCTTCAGGGTTATCGGGCTCTGGTTCTGTTCCCAATCAAGGGCGATCAAGAATGGCCGTTTAATGGCGACTCCGTAGCGCAATCGTTTTGGCAGGGAGATGGTTTTTTCCTCTTCCAGCATCAGCTTGGTCTCTCCCGCTTCAAATGAAGTGAACCAGTTGTTGGAGATCGGATTCCAGTTGGCGGAGCTTCCCGGCTGGAACATGGCGTCGGCTTCTGTGGTGTTGATCTGGCGGTAAGAATAATAAGCGGAAAGGCCGCTTCCCTGAAGGGTGATCGTGGAGCCGGTTAAGTTTTCCAGCATCAGCCCGACTGTGACCCAATCATTGACATCGTACATCATTCCAAGGTCGAAGCGGTTGGCGCTCCCCTGGTAAAAGCCCCGATATTTGGCGTTGGCGACCAGTTCACCGGCTGGGAGGGTGATCTGTTTTTTTGAGTAGCCGGCGGAAGTCCCATAAAGGTCAGGGTCGACCATCCAGTTCCCCCCCGCGTTGGGATCGTTCGGGTCAAAGTTGGGAACATACATATACTGGTCGGTCGCGCTGTCCGGAACAACCGCTCTGATGTCGTTATTGATGCTGCCGGAGGCGGCGATGGGGATAAAATTCAATCCGGCATGAAAGTTCTTGTAGCTGGAGGCGATCGTCCCGACGAAAGGCGATTCAATTTTGATGTTGTCGCGCAGTTCCGTTAAGTTTTGGACCGGGACGGTGACTTCCTGGGAAAGAAAACCGCTCCAGACCGGAGCGGTGGTTTCCATGGTCGAGACCGCGCCGCCGGAATGAAAAGTATATTGCAGTACCCCATCACTTTTTACCAGCAGCTCTTCCGAGCGAAAACCGCGGAGATCGGCGAACATTTTGCCGGTGGCCGGAAAGATCCCGGCAATGTTAATGTCGGCGTCAACCGGGTTTCTGGTGGCAAACCCGACCACCAGCCAGTCGTTGACCCTCTGAGCGGCGGAAAAATTGAGTCCCGAGCTGGCGGTCTGCGCGTCGACCCGGTTGTTGATCTTGACCTGCTCGGTTGGCGCGTTAGCTGGAATTGCTCCCTCTTCACGAAAATAGACCCCATAATTAATTTTAGCTGTGCTGGCTGGATCGCTATTTAGATCGATTGTGCCGTTTGGTTCATCAACTAAAGAGATTTTGGTGCCGTTATAACTGCCGGAGCCCAAAAAGGTGTCGCAGGAAAATTCGCTGAGCTTTAGCTTGGACAAAGACGCCGGGTTCCAAAGAGCGGTTTTTTGCCCCAGGGAGATAGTGGTAAAGTAGCTGCCAAAGCCGGGGAAGGGATTTTCCAGGGGGGGGAGTTTGAGGCTGAACCGGCCATATGGGAAATTGACTTCCGCCGCGAAAACAGTGACAGCCAGGAAGAAAACAATGCAGACCGGGAATAAAATTCTCCTCAACTTCATTGATTGCATTTTAGGTTAGCGGGGACTTTTTGTCAACGTAAAACGCGCGTGATATAATCGGGCCGTTGTATAGGAGATTAGGCAAATAGATGATTAGGAAAAGTAATAATTCCAGGATCAAAATAATTGGGTTGACCGGGCCGATCGGGGCCGGCAAAAATGAGGTCGCGAAGCTGTTGAAGCGCCGTGGCGCCTGTGTTATTGATGCCGACCTTCTTGCCCACGAGCTTTATAAAAAGAATTACCGCCTCTGGCAAAGCCTGGTCAAGAATTTTGGTTCCGGCATCCTCAAACGTGGCGGAGCAATCGAACGCCGCAGGCTCGGCGAGATCGTTTTTAATGACCCCAAAAAGTTAAAACAGCTTAACAAGATTGTCCACCCATATTTAAAAGAAGCGATTCTTAAAGAAATAACGAGTTATAAGTCGTCAGTCGTCAGTCGTAAGTTGTTAGTTATAAATGCCGCGGTCCTGAAAGAGATCGGCTTGATCCCGGTAGTTGACGAGGTTTGGGTGGTGACTGCTAACCAGAATATTAGGTTAAAAAGGTTAATTAGTAAAGGAATAAGTAATCAAGTGGCTGAGAAAATGATCAAAGCACAAAAAACCGAGACCGAATACCTGAAAATGGCTGACTTTATAGTAAAAAACGAAGGCTCCTTAGCTGACCTCAAAGTGCAACTGCAAAATCAACCGTAATATTAGCTATAAACGCAAGAAATATTATATAAAACCCGATAAGTATGTATGGGTATAACAAGTCGAATTAACCATGCGCTTCAATGGGTTGGGATAAGAAGCGCGCCAGCAACCTTGCAACCATCAGTTTTGAAAGTTGGCGCCGCCCTTCCAGTTAGTCAAATTACCCTTAAGCATATGATTGCTTCTTATTCACCTGCAGCTTTACGGGCGGTTGTTGATCATTTGAAAGTTGAAGGAAGAGAGTCCGATGCTGGGGTAACCGGTTATATTAGACAAAGAGCTTCCGATGGATCGCCGGGTGCTTTATGTGTTTTTTTAGATGGCTTTAGGGAAGTTATCCCCTTAGGCGACCAGCATGGGAACAAAACTATGCTCAATTATTTAATTAACCGCTTTGGACTTGAGCTTCATGCTGGGCTCAAGAGGCTGGTCTCTCTGGGCGATATCAAAGACACGGAAACAGGCAATTTACGTGACATGAAAAGTTCGTATGAACTGTTTAAAGCAACAGTAATGATGAAGTTCTATTTTCCCGAAACTTTCCATCCTTTGCTGGGGAATCATGATGTTGTTTTCCCTGGAGTAAAAGACCTCGAAACAGCAAAAAGTATTGTCCGGTTTATTATTACCCAGGGGGAAAAGGCGGTTATTGATGAAGCTGATACCAATGGCTATTTGAGAACACTTGAGCGCTTAGGATTAGGCCAGGAAATAGTTCTGGTTAAAGAAAATGAAAATCAGACAACTAAGGTTGTTCAGGGGATTGAATATTTAAAGTATGTTGTCTTTCAATTAAAGGGAGAGGGGATGAATGAAGAGGCGATTGCCCGGGAATTAATGGCCCAACAAGAGTTTTTTGATAATTCCCCTTTGACCGCGGTTGTTCTAGGCAAAGATGAGCTTACTTTTTTAAGCCACGCGGGTTTTATTAGGGGAGGGATAAGCAATTTAGGAGACCTGATAGATGCGCGTTTGAGCCCGGATGTTACCCATCAATTATTATGGAATCGTTTTGATAATAATGATAGAGAAAATAGCGAAAATAAACCTGACCGAGTGCGAGCGGCGGATGTTAATGCTATGGTCAATGGCTTGGCATCAATATTTAATATTGATGGATATAAAGTAAACATGATTTTAGGCCATCGTCCAGGATCAGCCTGGTCTATGGAATTAATTCCAAAAGTTAAACAGATAAAGATTAATCATGCCAATATCGTAAGGCACACAAAGTACCCATCATATGGGTTTACTACTATTAACGGCAATGGGCATCCCAGTGAAGAATATATTAATACCACCACAATCGCCGCTTAGCGAGTGAAAGTTGGCCAGGATATTTTTGGATAGGCGCGCAGTTCGCTGATCGTTACAGTCAAATGCCGAGATGAATTTTCTCGGGCGTTATAGGCAACTCGAAGCAGTCCTCTTTCATCGTTGATAACCTCGACCGAATCAAGTTCCTGGTGTTGTTGGATACAATATATTTTAGCAATCAACTTACAGTAGAGTTCAGGTGGTAAATCCCTGACTCCCCGGGCAGTAATCCCACACATGGCAAAATAAATCTCCCGATGGATACCAGGGGCGTTATCTAAGATCTTAATTTCACCTTCCCGATAGATGGCGACTTCTTTGGCCGTGGCCAAACAAACCCCAAAAGTCGGGCTTTTTCCCGTTGCTTCATAGATCCTGAAGGTTAAAGCTTTATCAAAAAATGAGTCAGGGGATAATTTGCCGTTTGCAATGTCTTTGGAAAGTTTGTTCTTTTGGTCTTCTTTTTGGAGGTGCGCAAATCCATTTTCGGTGGCGAGCGCTAAATGGCGAAAAAGCTGACCGTTGCCAAAGAGACCGGTCAAGCATCGATTAAAACGAGTAATTTCACCAAGTTTTATCGCTTGGCCGATCATTATTAATGATTGTTTTATCAAACTGACTTTCATAGGTATTACCACAATATTTCGCTCTGTTTTTTGCCAAATTTCAGCGCTTTTGCTATTATTTAGAACACTATGCCCGACTTTAAGATCGTTTCCAGCTTTGAGCCGCGCGGCGACCAGCCAAAAGCGATCACCTCGCTGACCAGGGGGCTGACCGGCGGCGATAAATTCCAAACCCTTTTGGGGATCACCGGTTCGGGAAAGACCTTTACCATGGCGAACGT
>JAHJKL010000070.1 GCA_018822365.1 Candidatus Margulisiibacteriota bacterium | reverse complement strand
CCCAGCCGAATATTTTTGATCCCCAGATAGAGGAGCGAAAGCAATATCACGACCGCTTTTTGTTCATACCAGGAGAGGATTAATGAGAGGGGGAGGTCGTTTAGCCCGACGTTGAAAGCTTTGGCCAGAGCGGCGGCGATTTGGATCGCCGAGTACGCGTCGTTGCACTGGCCGATATCCAACAATCTTGGGATCCCTTCGATCTCTCCAAAATCGAGCTTGTTGAACCGGTATTTGCCGCAAGCCAGGGTCAAGATGACCGAATCGGCCGGAGCTTTTTCCGCGAATTCGGTGTAATAATTCCGTCCGGATTTCGCCCCGTCACAGCCGCCGATCAAAAAGAAGCGTTTTATCTTGCCGGATTTAACGAGTCCGATAACTTTTTCGGCCGCGCCCAGGACCGCGTCATGACCAAAGCCGACCAGGATCTCTTTGCCGGGAAGATTGGCTGGAAAACCGCCCAGCTCCAGGGATTTATTGATAAGCGGGGCGTATTCCCCATGTTTGATATGCCTAACACCGGGAAAAGCGACCAAGCCGGTGGTAAAAATATTCCCCCGGTATTTTTCGGACGGTCTTTGGATGCAGTTGGTCGTCATCAGGATCGCTCCCGGAAAAGCGGCAAACTCCTTTTGCTGGTCTTGCCAGGCGCCGCCGAAATTTCCGGCTAAGTGTTTGTATTTTTTAAGGCCGGGATAACCGTGCGCGGGGAGCATCTCCCCGTGCGTGTAAACATTGATCCCTTTATCGGTTGTCTGCTTAAGGATTTCTTCCAGGTCAAGGAGATCGTGCCCGCTAACCAGGATCGCCGGCCCTTTCTTTGTTCCCGTTGAAACCTTTGTCGGTTCCGGTCGCCCAAAGCGCTCGATATGCCCCTGATTTAACAGCTCCATTGCCCGGATATTGAATTTGCCGCATTCCAGGTTAAGCGCGATCAGCTCCTCGACCCCCTTCTCTTCGAGTAAAGAGGCTAAGACCCGTCGAATGAAGTTGAACACCTCCTGGTCTTTTTTCCCAAGAAGGGACGCGTGATCAAGATAGGCGGCCATCCCTTTAAGACCGAAAGCTAATAACTGCTTGAGCGAGTGAAGGTCGGGGTCGGCCGTTAAGCCATCAGGCGGGTTTGCCACCGGCTTAGACAAGGAACCCTTTACCCGGGCCAGGTATTCGGCGCCGGTCTTGATCTGATCTCTTAGCCTGGCGTCGTCAAAACTAACGTTGGTGACGGTCGAAAAGAGGGCCTCAACGATAAACAGGTCGAGTTCTTCGTCAGGCTTTCCTCCCTTTTCAATATAATAGGCTAAGACTTTGACCTCGCGTAATAATTGGTCTTGCAGGTCAGACGTTTCCGGACCTTTACCGCAAACCCCCTGGACCTGGCAACCACCCTTTACGCTTTGTTCACACTGATCGCAATACATAATAATTCCCCCTTTTATTTAATTGAGCCGTCTAACCCGACCACGATCTTTTTGATGTTGATCTTTTCGCCGGACAATTCGACCGCTTTTTGGAGCAGGCGAAAGAGCCCGGAACAGCATGGCACCTCCATAATAACCAGCGTTAATGAATAGATCTTGTTGTGGCGTAAAATATCGGCCAGTTTCTCCGCGTAGCCGCTCGTCTCGTCAAGCTTTGGGCAGGCAATGACCAGCTTTTTCCCTTTTAGGAGTTCGGAGTGAAATTTCCCCAGAGAAAAAGCGGTGCAATCGGCCGCGACCAACAGGTCCGACCCGTTAAAGTAAGGAGCATGAGGGGAAACAAGCTGGAGCTGGATCGGCCAATTAGAAAGTTCGGAAGTCTCGGCGCTTGTTGTTTGGGGGCGGCTTTCTCTGGATATTTCCTTGGCCAATGTTCCGGGGCAGCCGCAGGGAAGAGGCGCGTGAGCGCCATGCACCGACGCGGCCGCTTCTCTTCCTTTTTCTTTTAGGACATGCTGGTAGGTTTGCCCGGCGTTATATGGAGCGCTCTCCTTCTTAACGACTTTTAAGGCGCCGGTCGGGCAGACGTCCAGACAGGCTCCCAGACCGTCGCAATATATTTCTTTGACCAGTGCCGCCTTACCTTCCTGGTCAATTTTTAGCGCCCCTTCCGCGCAGGCTGATGTACAAAGCCCGCAACCATTACATAATGTTCGGTCGATCTCAATTATCTCTCTTGTTGCCATGTGTAATCCTCCTTGTTTAGAAAAGATACTTCATAAGAAGCGGCCAGTCTTTGACTTGAGTCAAAAGCCAGGAGGTGTATAATTTCATTAATATGAAAAATGCATTGGTTCTTGTTTGCCTCTTGTCGATGTTTTCCACGGTTACATTGGCCGACTCAAATGGCATTAAATTAGGCGGAATAAAGTCATTGATGTTTTCGCCCAGCGAAACAGAGGTGGAGGTGGGGCTTTCTTTTCCATTTATTCCCTTGAATGTCGTTGCCCTGCCGGCCGGGAAAGCGTTCGAAGTCGACTGGGAGATAAAGGACGGCTCCCGGACCGCAGGTTTCCCATTGCAGGCAACCGCCAATTTAATGGCCTATAATTTTACCGACTGGAAGTTCCTGCCGGTTGGTGAAGAAAAGATCATTGTTGGCGACGATTCCCCCTGGAAAAAATACCATGAGTCCGGCACTTGGGCAATAATAACTGAACAAACCAAGGCGGTAGCCCGCTATTCATGTTTTTTGGCCGGGAAGAGCCGGTCCAAGGAAAAAACCGAATCCGGCAGCTTTTATGCCGCAGGCTCATTGCCGGAAGCAAACCCGCGCAATCAACAAATAAAACTATCGGCTGCGAGGTGGATCGCCGGTCGTCTGGAAAGAGGGCTTCTTCTGCGAACGTTAGGGGAAATTTGGCCGGGAAGCGATAGCTCAGGAACAACCGACCTAGACAAGGCAAGAAAGCAAACCGAAGAGACGCTTAAAATGCTCTTTGGCTTTAGCACCCAGCAGGAATATGCGGCCGGGAACGGGTACCAGTTTTTGGAGATTGCCGGGCTGGACTTTCTGGCAACCCCATTGTTGGTTCCGGGCGGAGCTGTTTATGAAGCCTATAATTGGGGGAAATGGGGAGAAAAAACCATAAAAGGGACGGACGCAACCTGGAAAGAAATATTTGCCAGAAATAATGTTAAACAGATTTTAACCGCGAATGACGATGGGTTTGGCAAAGCATTATTCTTAGCGGCTGAAAGTTGCCGCGATGAAGCGGAAGAGGCGATGAAAATCATGTATGAACAGCCAAACGATCCGGGGAATGTCTGGTTGGAAAAGATATTAACGGAGCGGAGCCAGCTTAAAAATGTCTCCATAAAAGCCGAAGCCATGCTTCCCAGGATCAGGATCGCGGCCGAAAAAGAAGGCTTAACAGAGAACGATAAAGTAGGAATAGCCGCCTTTGTTAATTCGATCAAAAGGATCGCCTCAACGGAAGCCTTGGTCCTGGAGCAGGCGCTGACCAGCAATTAAACGACCGCGTAAGCTTGACAGTCCATTTATTAGTATTGTAGACTGACATTCCAGTCGCAGATTCATATACATTAGGGAGGATACGCCATGGATAAAAACTATTTGTTTACTTCAGAATCAGTGACCGAGGGGCACCCAGACAAGGTATGCGATCAAATTTCTGACGCGATCCTGGATGCGATCTTGGCCAAAGACCCGGTCGGCCGGGTTGCGGTTGAGACCCTGGTGACCAACGGTCTTTGTGTTGTTGCCGGCGAAGTGACCACCGGCTGTTACGTTGAGATCCCGCAAATTGTTAGGGAGACCATAAAAGAGATCGGCTATACCGACGCAAAATATGGCTTTGACTGGGAAACCTCAGGCGTGCTGGTTTCCCTAAAGGAGCAGAGCAAGGATATCGCCCGTGGGGTTGACACCGCGTTAGAGATCAGAGGGGGCGAAGTGGTCAAAGAAGACCTGGAGTCGATCGGCGCAGGCGACCAGGGGTTAATGTTCGGTTTTGCCTGTGACGAAACAGCCGAGTTGATGCCGATGCCGATCGTTTTGGCCCATAAGCTAAGCAAAAGGCTTGCCGAAGTCCGCAAGAACGGCGAGATGCCCTACTTGCGCCCTGACGGGAAATCCCAGGTGACGATCGAGTACAAAAATGACCGGCCGGTCAGGATCCACACCGTGCTGGTCGCCGCCCAGCATTCTCCCGAGATCGATCCTAAAAAACTGGAAAAAGATGTTTTGGAAAAGGTCGTTGCCAAGGTTTTGCCTAAGGAAATGGTAGACAAGGATACCAAGTATTACGTCAATCCAACCGGGCGCTTTGTGATCGGTGGGCCGCAGGGAGACTCCGGGGTTACCGGGCGAAAGATCATTGTTGATACTTATGGGGGCTACTCGCGCCACGGCGGCGGAGCATTTAGCGGCAAAGATCCGACAAAAGTCGATCGGTCAGGCGCGTATGCCGCCCGCTGGGTCGCCAAGAATGTTGTTGCGGCAGAACTAGCGAAGCGCTGCGAGGTTCAGCTTGCCTACGCGATCGGGATCGCTCATCCGCTTTCGATCATGGTAGATACATTTGGAACAGGAAAAATCCCGGACAGCGAGATCGCTAAAATCATTGATGAAGTGTTTGATCTGCGGCCGGGATTGATCATTAAAAATCTTGATCTGCGCCGGCCGATCTACAAACAGGTGGCCGCTTACGGTCATTTTGGCCGCAACGATCTGGATCTGCCGTGGGAAAAGACCGATAAAGCGGCGGAGCTGAAGAAAAAAGCCCTGACATTGGTTAAAAAATAATGGGGCTATCGATCGGGATCGTTGGCCTCCCTAATGTTGGGAAGTCAACGCTTTTTAATGCCTTGTCCAGAGCAAAGGCGCAGGCATCTAATTACCCATTTTGTACGATCGATCCGAACATCGGGGTCGTGGAAGTCCCTGACCCAAGAATTGAAGCTTTGGTCAAGCTTTTCAGCTCTAAAAAGGTTGTCCCGGCGATCATTGAATTTTATGATATTGCCGGTCTGGTCAAAGGGGCCCACAAGGGAGAAGGGTTAGGAAATAAATTCCTGGCCCATATTCGCGAGGTTGATGCTATTGCCCATGTTGTCCGTTGTTTTTCCGCCGAAGATGTTGTCCACGTTGAGGGAGCGGTCGATCCGCGCCGTGACATCGAAATTATTGAGGCAGAACTGATCTTAGCCGATCTGGCAACCATTGAAAAGCGATTTGAATCGATCAGGAAAGCGATCAAGAGCGGGGATAAGGATATCTTAAGGACGCTTCATCTGCTCGAAAAGATAAAAGAGCTTTTAGACAAAGGCCAGCCGGCAAGATCGCTTGTTTCTTCCATGAGTTCGGACGACCTAAAACTACTGCGAGAGTTTTCTCTGATCACGCTGAAGCCGGTGTTATATGTTGCTAATGTTGATGAAGACGGGAGCCCGGAGCAGATCAAGCAGATTCAAGGTATTGCCAGGGAACAGGGAGCAAAAGTTGTCACCATCTGCTCAAAGCTTGAGGCTGAAATTGCCGAGCTCCCGGTTGAGGAAGCATTAAGCCTGATGGAAGGAATGGGGATCAAAGAGTCGGCCCTTGCCCAGTTGATCCGGTCAAGCTATGAACTGTTGAATTTGATCACTTTTTTTACAGCTGGAGAGAAAGAGACGCATGCCTGGACGATCCAAAAAGGGGCAAAAGCCCCTCAGGCGGCCGGGAAGATCCACTCAGACATGGAGAGAGGCTTTATTGCGGCCGAAGTTATCCGATATCAGGAAATGATCGATTGCGGCTCTTATCCCAAAGCGAGGGAAAAAGGGGTTTTAAAGACCGAAGGGAAGGAGTATATAGTCGAAGATGGAGATATTATAGTCATCAGGTTCAACGTTTAACAGATTGCTTATTTCCTTTAATTATGCTACAATAATTACTCATTAAGAAAAAAATAATATTAAAAAACGGAGGTTATTTCATTGAAAGCATATGAATTGATCATGATCATGGACCCGATACTCGGAGAAGAGAAAATCGGGCTAATTATCGATAAAATCAGCGATAAAATCAAATCTTTAAAGGGTGAGATTGACAGTGTTGAAAAATGGGGAGTAAGGCGGCTTAATTCGGTGTTTAAAAAGGCCAAAAGACAGGCAAACGGCTTTTATGTTTTGGTAAGGCTAAAGGGACCGGCAAATCTGCCGGCCGAGGTAAAGGCCCTCTTAAAAGTGACCGAAAACGTTACGAGGTATTTTTTAACCAACGCTTTTGTCCAAACAGAAGCTCCTGTAGAGAAAAAAGAGATAATCGGGACTCCGCTTGAGGCGGTCAATGTTGGTGAAATAAAAGGGGAAGCGGTTGGCGAATCTTAATCGAATAATACTGGTTGGCCGCCTTGTTGAAGAACTGGACAGCAGAATAACAGTAAATGGCCTGCCGGTCGCTAAGTTCAGACTGGAAGTCGAGCGCTCTTTTGGCGAGAACGCGGTTGATTACATCGATGTGGTTGCCTGGCGCAAATTAGCGGAGGAGAGCAAGGACCGTTTAAAAAAAGGGTTAATGGTTTTAGTTGAAGGGCGGATCCAAAACCGTTCATTTGACGGTCAGAACGGTCAGCGCCAATGGGTTACGGAAGTTGTCGCCAGGAGCATTGTTCCTCTTGACAAAGGTCAGGCCGCCAAGACAAGGAAAGAAGAGGCGGTTGCTGCCGTTGGCGACGCAGAAATGGCGGACCTCGAAGCGGCGGAGGACCTTCCTTTTTAACATGTATAACAAAGCATTTTTGATCGGCAACCTGACCAGAGACCCGGAATTGCGCTACACCCCAAGCGGGATAGCGGTCGCCCGGTTCACCATTGCGGTCAATCGGATCAAAAAAAGCGATGCCGACGGTGGAGACGGCGGCAAGAGCGGACAGGATGTTGATTTTATCAATATCGTTGCCTGGCGAAGGCTGGCTGAAGTATGCGGTGAATTTTTGAAAAAAGGGCGTCCGGTCGCGATCGAAGGGCGCCTGCAGATCAGAGGTTATGTTGGAAAGGACGGCCAAAAGAAAACCATGTCGGAGGTTGTGGCCGACAATATGCAGATGCTGGGAAGAAAGGGTGACACGGCTGAGGCGCCGGTAGCGAGCGAAGCCGGGCCGGAAAAAATCGATACTGAAGAGGCCCCATTTTAAGGAGAGGTGAATAATGGAAGGCAAGGAAAGAGAACGGAAAGGGAAACCATCACAATTTAAAAAAAGGAAGCGCAAGCCGTGCATTTTTTGCATAGACGACAAAAAGATAGACTTTAAAGACGTGGCTTTTGTCAGGCGGTTTATGACCGATCGCGGCAAGATCGCTCCGCGGCGGCTCAGCGGTTGCTGCGCCCTGCATCAGCGGATGGTAGCAAAAGCGGTTAAAAGGTCAAGAGAGGTCGGCTTAGTGCCGTATATGGTGGATTAATATGAAAGTAATCTTTGTTGAAGACGACAGGATCGAAGAGGTTTCCAACGGCTATGCCCGTAATTATTTGATACCAAACAAACTGGCCATACTGGCCACTCCTGCAGCGGTGATCGCTGCCGGAAAAAGGCGGGAAAAGCGAAAAGGGAAGCTGGATAAGCGCAGGGCCGAGTTGCAGGAATTAGCGGCACAATTGACAGCCCTTGAGGTTAACCTGAGCGCGAACGCGGGAGAAGAAGGCCGGCTTTTCGGAACGATTACTACCGCCGATATCGCGGAAGAGATCAAGAAAACGGCTGGCCATGAAATTGACAAGAGAAAAATAGAATTGGCCGCCCCGATCAAAATGATCGGTGAATACCAGGTTAAGATCAAGCTGTTTCACGACATTGTAGCCGCGCCGAAAGTAATCGTCGCCGCCAAGTAACGGGAGATGCCTTCTCTCCGGGAAAAAGCTTCGCAGCTGCCGAATTCCCCCGGGGTATATATCTTCAAGGATCGGACAGGCTCGATCATTTATGTCGGCAAAGCAAAAGCGCTGAAACGACGCGTACTTTCCTATTTTAACCGCGAGCCAGATATTAAGACAAACCTTTTGCTGCGCAGGGCTTGCGACCTGGACTACCAGATCACCGGGTCGGAGATGGATGCCTTGCTGCTCGAGGACCAGTTTGTTAAAAAGTACCGCCCCAGGTACAACATCAACTTAAAAGACGACAAATCATATCCATATCTCAAGCTTACCGTAAAAGAAGAGTGGCCGCGGCTTATAATGGCGCGCCGCAAGCAAAGAGACGGCGCCCTTTACTTCGGCCCATACACCGGGGTTATGGCTAAAGAGCTGTTAAGGATGATAAAAAAAATATTTCCTTTTCGCTGGTGCAAGGATTCTCCTCTGAAAAAAAAGCCTCAACCCTGCCTGTACTTTAGGATAGGTGTTTGTCCCGGCCCTTGCATTGACAGGATCAGCCAGGCGGAATATCGTTCAATCGTTACCAGCATTAAAGAGCTATTAAAGGGGAAATTAAGCAGGCTTATCGGCAAGTTGCGGCTGGAAATGGAGAAAGCCTCCGGAGCAAAGGAATTCGAAACAGCCGCAAGCTTGCGCGACCGGATCAGTTATTTGACAAAGATAGTTGAAAAAAGAAAACAGCCGGAAAGCACCGGGCCGGAAGAGCCCAAAGCGTTAATTAAACTGCGGGATGCGCTGGGTTTGCCGACTTTGCCGTCCAGGATAGAGGCGTTCGATATTTCCAATACTTCCGGGTCATATATTGTGGCATCAATGGTCGTTTTTACCGACGGATCGCCGTTCAAGCCGCATTACCGTAGATTTATGATACGCTCGGTCAAAGGGGAGCCGAACGATGTCCGCTCAATGAACGAAGTTGTTAAAAGGCGCTACGGCGGAGGACTATCAAGGCAGCTGCCGCTCCCCGACTTGATCCTGATCGATGGTGGTCTGCCGCAGCTGGGAGGAGCATTAGCCGGGATAAAAGGGACGGCTGGGGAGGGGGTTCCGATGATCGGTTTGGCTAAAAAAGAGGAAAGAATAATTTTACCGGACCAAGGGAAACCGCTTGAATTAGGGCGGGAGTCAGCCGCGTTGCAGCTGCTGCAAAGGGTCCGCGACGAGGCCCACCGTTTCGCGGTAAAATACCATCGATTAAAGAGGGCCCGGGGGCTTTTTCGCTAATCTTGAGAGAGCTGTTCAATTGTGATAGTATTTATAGTTCATGAAGCTTCTGGTCAAGATAATTATTATCCTGTTCATTGCTGGGTTGGCATGTCAGGCTAGAGCGGAAGAAGCGGCCCCGCCCGATGAGCAGACAAAGTTGGAGACGATCCGCCAGGCCCTGGAAGAGAACAAGGAAAAACTAAAGCAGACCCGGGAGCAAAGACAAGAGGCCCTGGGTAAGCTTGTTGTAGTCACGCGGCAGCTGAAAAGCGCCAATCGCAAGATCAGCATGGCCAAGGAAAAGATCCAAACCAACGAAAAAGAGATCGGCCAGCTCTCGGTTGAACTGCGCAAGGCAGAGAGTGAGATCGGCAAATCAGCCGATATATTGAGGAAAAGAGTTCGAGAAGCTTACGTCAATGGACGGATAAATTATCTTGATCTGTTTTTGGGCTCAAGGTCAATGTCTGATTTTCTGAACCGGTTCTATTATTTTCAGCGGGTGATCGAGAGCGATGCGACCCTGATCAAAAAGACAAAGAATTATTTGTCAGCCTCCAAGTCAAAGAGATCGATCCTTCAGGACCGGACCAAGGAGATAAAAAGCCTGGTGGTGGTAGTTGCGGGCGAAAAAGACAAGATCGCGCAGCAGCTGGAAGAAAAAAAGAAGATAGCCAGCGAACTAAAGGAACGAGAAAAGGGTTACGAAAAGAAGGTTGCCGAGCTGGAGCAAAGCTCCAGGGAACTCGAGGTCTTGATCCAGAAGAAAGTGGCTGAGAGGTCCGGGGTTGAGGTCACGAGCACAGGGAAATTTATCTGGCCGTTAAAAGGCAGGATCACTCTTAGATTCGGTGTCAGGCATAGGATCCAGGGAAGACACACTGGGATCGATATCGCGGATAAATACGGATCGCCGATAGTTGCGGCCGATTCCGGAGAGATCATCTTTGCCGGCTGGTGGGACGGATACGGCAAAGCAGTTGTTATTGATCATGGGCGAGGGATGTCCACGGTCTATGCCCACATGTCCAGGATCTACGCGACCGTCGGATCAAAAATAATACAGGGACAAACGATCGGGCTGGAAGGGAGCACCGGTTATTCAACCGGCCCGCATTTGCATTTTGAAGTGCGTAAAAATGGAAGACCGGTCAACCCGGCGAAATATTTGCCAAAAATGTAGGAGGGAAGCGATGATTAACAATAAAAAGTTCCAGGTGGGGATTGCGATAGTTATGATCTCGGTAACCGCTTTTTTTATCGGTAAAGGGGTCGCCCAGGGAGAGTTTGAGAGAAAATTCGAAGTTTACCTGCAGGCTTTGGACCTGGTCAGGAATGATTATGTGGATAAAAAAGTCGACAGCCAAAAAATGGTATATGGTTCGATCAGGGGGATGCTGGAATCTCTTGATGATCCATATACCCGTTTTCTTGAGCCGCAGCCCTACAAAGAAATGAAGATCAGGATGAGCGGGCAATATTTCGGCATAGGTATTTACATTGGGATGAAAGACAACCAGCTGGCGGTCATTTCTCCGATCGATGGGACTCCTGCGGATAAGGCCGGGTTGCGGGCGGGAGACAAGATCATAAAGATCGACGAAAAAGAAACAAAGCATATGGCACTGGACGAAGCGGTCAGCATGATCAGGGGCCCGCGCGGCAGCAAGGTTAAGCTGGCGATTTGGCGGAAAGGCTGGAAGGAAACCAGGGATTATATTTTAGGCAGGGACAAGATCGTGATCAAAAGCGTCGTCGTAAAAAGATATGAGCCAAACATTCTTTATATAAAACTTAACACCTTTGAGAACATGAACACCGCCCGGGAAGTTGAAAAAGCGATGCGGGAGAACCGAGAGGCCGACGGGCTGATCATCGACGTCAGGGGGAACGGTGGAGGGCTGCTGCAAATGGCGATAGAGATCGGGAGCATGTTCATTCCTAACGGAACGATCGTCCAGACCGTTGACCGCGAAGGGAAAAGGGAGCTGCTGGAATCTACCGGCAGGGTGATCTGGAAAAAGCCGGTCGTGATGCTGATTAATGAATCGTCCGCGTCGGCCTCAGAGATCCTGGCTGGTGCGCTGCGGGACCACAAGGTCGCGACCCTGGTCGGGGAGCACTCGTTCGGCAAGGCTTCGGTCCAGAACGTGCGTCAGCTCCAGGATGGATCGGCGCTGCTTTTGACGATCGCGAAATATCAAACGCCCAACGGTGAAGATATTAACAAGAAAGGGATCTCCGCGGAAGTCGTGGTCAGCTTGCCGACGAGCGAAGCCGAAGAAACAGCCGAGTCGGCGCTAAAAACAAAATCAGGATTTATTGACGCGCAATTAAAAAAGGCGATCGAGGTATTGAAAGGAAAGATCGCCAAAGCTGAAGAATAATGGCGGAGATCGAACTTTTAGACACAAAGGAAAAAGTTGCCGAGATAGACAAAGGGAAGATGCTGGTTGCTGTCGAACAGGTCCCGGCAATGATAGAAACGGCCTTAAAGCTCCCGCTGATCGGCACGATTGAACAAAAGCTCAAGACCAAACTAGTAGTGATCTCCGGAATGGGTGGGTCGGGTATTTCCGGGGAGATCCTGGCCGATGCTTTTCCCCTGACCTGTCCGGTGACTATCGTTAAGAATTATTCGTTGCCAGACTACGTTGATAGCGAAGCGACCGTTGTTGCGGTTTCTTATTCCGGAGAAACAGAAGAGACCCTTGCCGTCGTCCGTCAGGCGGAGGCTCGCGGCGCGCGGGTTGTCTGCATTACTTCAGGCGGGAAACTAAAAGAGATGGCTTCGCAAAAGAATTGGCCGATGGTCCTTATCCCGACGGGTTTTCAGCCGAGGGCGGCGCTGATGTACCTTTTTGTTCCTTTGCTTCAGGTTTTGGGCCGGCTTGGGGTGATTGAGGAGCAGGAAGCGGAGATACTCAGGAGCTTGCCGTTAATAAAAAAACTGCGCGATGAGTATTCGGCGTCAAACCCGGTTCGGAGCAACCCGGCCAAGCAGTTGGCCAAAAAGATCGCCGGAAAGATCCCGGTGATAATTGGCTCGGCCGGAACGACCGGCGCGGTCGCCAACCGCTTTAAAAACCAGTTTAACGAAAACACAAAATTGCCCGCCTTTGCCAGCGTTTTTCCAGAAGTTAACCACAACGAAACCGCCAGTTATTTTGCCATGTCCAGGGACAAATATAACTTTGCCCTAATTATTTTAAGGGATGAGGCGGACAATGAGCGGATAAAAAAACGGATCGAAATAACCAAGTCTCTTTTGAGCCAGCAGTTTGGCGGGATCAATGAGTTTTTCTCGCAAGGGAAATCGCGGTTCGCCCGCCTTGCTTCGCTGGTCCTTTTGGCTGATTTTGCCAGTGTTTATGCCGCCATTCTTCAGGGGATCGATCCGACGACGATCGAAGCGATAACCAGGCTGAAAAAGGAAATGTCCAGATGAAGGCAGTGATCATTGCCGGAGGATATGGGACAAGACTAAGGCCCCTGACCTACAATACCCCAAAACCTATCGTGCCTGTAGTGAACCGGCCGTTTGTCATGCACCAGATCGAACTGCTAAGGCGGCATGGCATAAAAGAAGTGATCCTTAACCTCCACTATTTAATGGGGAACATCCAGGAGATTCTGGACGACGGGAAAAAGCTTGGCGTAAAGATCTATTACTCGATCGAAAAGTATCCGCTGGGGACGGCCGGCGCGGTTAAAAATGCCGAAGAGTTCTTTGATCGTGATCCGCTGGTGGTCGTTAACGGCGATATTTTAACCGATATCAACCTCACTGAAATGATCGCCCTGCATAAAAGGAAAAAGGCCAGGGTGACCCTCTCATTGACCAAGGTTGAAGATCCGACCGCGTATGGGCTGGTCATTGCCGATCATGAAGGGAAGATCACCCATTTTGTGGAAAAGCCGAGCTGGGAAAAAATCTCGCTCTACGCGGCTTACGGGGCAACGGACAGGATCAACGCCGGGTTTTATATTATTGAGCCGGAAGTATTTAAAAAAGTCCCCAAAGGGGTGGAGCATTCTTTTGAACGGCAGCTCTTTCCGGAATTGTTGGCCGGCGGCGAGCCGATGTTCGCTTTCTTTTCTGACCGCTACTGGATAGACATCGGCAAGCCGGCCCAATACCGTCAGGCGCACGAAGCGATCTTAAGAGAAGAAGTTGAGATAAAAATATCCGGCAGCAAGGCTGGCAAGGATGTTTGGCTGGGCGAAGGAACAGCGGTCGACAAAACAGCAAAGATCAATGGCCCGGCATTGGTCGGCGACCGGTCGATCGTCGGGCCCGAGACAAGAATAAACGGCCATTCGATAATCGGACATGACGTGAAGATCGGGGCCGAATCCGTGCTGGAAAGGGCGATCATCTGGCACGGTTGCAAGATCGGCAACCACGTTTCATTAAGCGGGTGTATCATTGGTTTTAATTGCACGATAAAAGATGACGTCAGGATCGGCGAGGGGGTTATTCTGGCCGATAACACGATCATTGAGAGGGGCTCGATCATCAATGCTTAAGATCGTAACCGGAGCGGAAGTAGAAAAAGAAGTAGCGAGGCTTGTTGCGCAAAAAAGCTTGAGCGGTGAATTTCCTGAAGAAAAGACCGTGAAAGAGATCGTGGCCCGGACCAGGCGGGAAGGGGATGCCGCCCTGATCGATTACTCAAGGAAATATGATGGGGTGGAAATACTACCGGGCAAGATCAGGATAAGCGATGATGAGATAAATGCGGCATACGACAAGGTGAAAATCGGGTTTCTTGATGCATTGACCAAGGCGATCCAGAATATTACCGCCTTTCATAAAAAACAAAAAAACGACGAGTGGTTTGAAACCCTCCCTTTGGATGTGATCATGGGGCAGCGGTTGGTTCCGCTGGAAAGAGTGGGGGTTTATGTCCCTGGCGGACGGGCGACTTACCCGTCGTCAGTAGTGATGAATGTGATCCCGGCCAAGGTTGCAGGGGTTAAGGAGATCGTCCTGGTCTCCCCGCCGCCGATCAGCCCATATGTCCTGGTTGCCGCCAAAGAAGTAGGGGTCAACGAGGTCTACCAGGCTGGCGGCGCACAAGCGATAGCCGCTCTGGCGTACGGGACAGAAAGCATTCGTCGAGTTGATAAAATTGTCGGCCCGGGAAATATTTACGTGATGCTGGCCAAGAAACAGGTCTTTGGCGTAGTTGGGATCGAGAGTTTGGCCGGCCCATCAGATGTCTTGATCATTGCCGATGACGACGCTTTTCCGGAATTTATTGCGGCCGACCTTTTGGCCCAGGCGGAACACGGCCCCGGCTCGGTCGCAATATTGATAACCACTTCAAAGCCAATGATCGACGGGGTCCAGAAAGAGCTGGCCGAACAAAAGATCAAACTGAAACGACAGGAGATAATTGAAGGATCGGAGATCTATTTGTTCCACGTGGAAAGCCTGGGGAAAGCGGTAGAACTATCGAACAAGATCGCCCCTGAACATCTGGGCTTGGAGATCGGATCGCCGCAGAGGGTCCTGGAAAAAGTGAAAAACGCCGGCGCGGTATTTTTGGGCCCGCACTCACCGGTCGCGGTCGGCGACTATATCGCCGGACCAAACCATGTCCTGCCGACGGGCGGGACAGCCCGCTTCTCATCTCCCCTGGGGGTCTATGATTTTATAAAACACCAAAGCATTATCGGCTACACCAAGCCGGCGCTGAAAAATGTTTGGAAAGATGTTAAATTATTAAGCGAAGTAGAAGGGCTGGATGCTCATGGCCATTCTATGGACGTTCGATTCTCTTAAGCAGCTCTCGCGCGTTATCCCGTACCACGATCCGGGCTTCCTCGTCGCTTAACCCAGCCTCCCTGCAGATCTGCAAGGCCTGCTCCTGGGAGATCAGTCCTTTTTCATCATGGCAATCGGTGTCAACGATCAGCTTTGCCCCCGCTAGCTTTGCTTGAGCGGCAACATGGCGGTTAGTCGAGTTGTGGCCAGGCTTGGCGGTCAATTCCAGGTAAACCCCATGCTTAGCCGCCAGCGAAGCTTCTTCCGCGGTAAGCTTGCCCGGGTGAGCTAAAATATCGGCGATTCCATTGGCCGCGACCGCCGCCCGGTTAGTCCCCGGATAGACCGCCTCAACCGGCGATTCGCCGTGGACAATGATCAGGCGAGCCCCAAGTTTACGGGCCTTTTTTGCGTAGTTCGAGATATATTTGGGTTGGATATAACTTAGCTCAACCCCGGGAATGAAGATAAGCGGGAGCTTTCCCTTGGTCTCCCGCTCGAAATGAGTTAACGCTTTGATTACAGATTCAAGGTTCGACTCGTCAACATGATCGGTGATCGCCAGCGCCATGTGCCCTTTGACCTCGGCTTCCCGGACCAGGGCGGCGGGGAGAAGGAGCCCGTCACTAAAGATCGAATGGGAGTGAAACTCAATTCTTTGCCCTAAATCGTCCATAAAGCTATCGTAGCACATTGTGTGAAAGTCGCCAATAGTTTGGTATACTTATAGCGTCATGAGCCAACTCCTTGTCCAGCAAGCCAAAGCCATTACGGGGGAAATAACCGTCCCGGGAGATAAGTCCATCTCCCATCGGGCGATCATGATTGGTTCTATCGCTAATGGCGAGACCAAAATAACCGGATTTTTGGCCAGCGCCGATTGCCTGGCGACGATCGACTGCTTCCGGAAGCTGGGGATCGAGATCAAGAAAAACAAAACTGAGATCAGAGTTAAGGGGAAGGGGCTCAGGGGGTTGGTCCGGCCCAGAGAACGACTTTACACCGGCAATTCGGGAACTACCATCCGTTTGCTTGCCGGGATTTTAGCGGGACAGAGCTTTACGGCAGAGATCAGTGGCGACGAGTCGATCGGGCGACGGCCGATGGGGCGGATCGCTAAACCGCTTAGGTCAATGGGGGCCGATATTCAGGGGCGAGCAATGCCGGGCAAAGAGGGAGAACTCTTTCCTCCCTTAATAATTAATGGCGGGAAATTACACGGGATAAACTATGAACTGCCGGTCGCGTCCGCCCAGGTCAAATCTGCGGTCCTGTTGGCCGGATTATACGCGGAGGGGGAAACCACCGTTCGAGAGAAAAACTTTTCAAGGGACCATACCGAGCGCATGATTGAACATTTTGGGGGAACGATCGAACGGGGTGGATTGGTCACTTTGAAGCCAACCCAGGAACTAAACGCCAGAGAGGTTGATGTTCCGGGGGATATTTCTTCGGCCGCGTTTATTTTGGCGGCGGCGACCATGGTTACGGGCTCGGAGCTAAGGATCAGGAATGTTGGACTTAATCCGACCAGGACCGGTATTTTAGAGATCATTCATCGCATGGGGGGCTCGGTTGAGGTTGAAAATGAAATTATTATATCGGGCGAACCGCGAGGCGAGATCGTTGCCCGATCAGCCCGGCTCCACGGCATTAAAATTGACGGGGAGATAATCCCGAGAATTATTGACGAGATCCCGATCATTGCCGTGCTGGCGTCGCAAGCGGAAGGGGTTACTGAGATCCGGGATGCCCGGGAGTTAAGAGTTAAAGAGAGCGACCGGATCAAAACGATCGCGACGGAGCTTCGTAAGTTTGGGGTGGCAGTCGAGGAGCTTGATGATGGCTTGCGGATATCAGGGCCGGTAAAGCTAAAAGGGGGAACGATTGAAAGTTCCGGCGACCACCGGATCGCCATGGCGATGGCGATCGCCGGGCTTTGCGCGACTGGCCGGACAGTAATTGAAGATACCGATTGCATCGAAACCTCGTTCCCGGGATTTGCCGAAATGGTCCGGCAATTTATTTAAAACAGTTATGCCAGAGATAAAACTATTGCCCGAGGATTTGATCAACAAGATCGCCGCCGGCGAGGTGGTTGAACGTCCCGCTTCGGTTGTTAAAGAATTGGTTGAAAACTCGATCGATGCCGGTGCCGATCGGATCGTTGTTGAAATTGAGGATGGCGGAAAAAAACTGATCAGGGTCTCGGACAATGGCTGCGGCATGACCGAAAAAGAGATCTCTCTTTCCCTGGAGCGTCATTCGACCTCAAAGATCAGGTCTGTCGATGACCTTTTTAACATTAGGACGCTTGGCTTTCGCGGGGAAGCTTTGCCGTCGATCGCCAGCATTTCGCATCTTAAGATCGAAAAGAACCCGTCTGCCGGCCTGACCATTGAAGTAAAGGATCTTTTCCACAACACCCCGGTCCGCAGGAAATTCCTAAAATCAAACGCGACCGAGATCGGCCGGTGCGGAGATATTATCGCCAAGTATGTCCTGGCTTATCCGGGAATATCGTTCAAATATGTGTCCGATGGTAAAACGCTCCTTTTTTCCAGCGGGGTTGGCGATCTTTTGGCCGCGGTCATCGCTGTTTACGGCGCGGCGGTCGCCAGGGAGCTGCTGCCGGTAAACCATAGCTTTGGCTCCGGAAAGGTAGCTGGAATGATCAGTCGGCCGACGATCTCCCGCGTTGATAAGGGGTACGAGAACTTTTTTGTTAATTCCCGATACGTTAGGAGCTTTCTTTTAAATCGGGCGCTTGAAGAAACTTACAGGACATATATACCGAACAACCGCTATCCGATCGCGATCCTCTCGGTTACGATCGATCCCGGAGAAGTAGACGTCAATGTTCACCCGACCAAGATAGAAGTAAAATTTATGAAGAATCAGGAGGTGATGGAGGCTGTCCGGAGCGCATCCAGGAGCGCCTTAAAAACGATCACCCCTGTCTCATCCGGTAGCCAGGACTTTAGCCGCCAGCCTCAAAACTATAATCAAAATGTTTGGGAGCCGCAAACGCTTGATGGTTTTTTTGCGGGTGAAAATACTCCCGCGGTCCAGGCCCCATCGGATGCGGTGATCGGCCCGGAACAGCCGCTTATTCCTCTTTATCAGCTAAAACAGGCTTATATTGTGGCAACTGACGGAAGCGGATTGTCGGTTATTGATCAGCACGCGGCGCATGAGAGGATCATTTATGACCAGTTAAGCCGCCAGGGTGAAAAAGTAAATGTTCAAGCATTATTGCTGCCGGAAACTATCGAATTGGAACTGCCAGCTGCCGTAGTCGTGAAAGAAAACCTGAGCCTAATTCAGTCCTTTGGTTTTGAGGTCGAGGAATTTGGGCGAAATAGTTTTATTTTAAGGGGGATACCCGCGATCAGCGGGAAAAATGGAGGGGTAGGGTTGTTTGTTGATATTGCCAATGATTTATTAGCAACCGGAAAAAGCGACCAGGTAGAAGCTAAAAAGGAGAATCTACGGAAATCGGTTGCCTGTCATGGAGCGGTCAAGGCTGGTGAACCGATGACTACTGTCGAAATGACGACATTGATCCGCAACCTGTTTTTAACCGAAAATCCAACTACCTGCCCGCACGGGCGGCCATTAATATTTGGTTTAACTGAGATAGAAATAGAGAAAAAATTTCACCGTTAATCCCCCGAATACGCCAAAAAATGCGGTTGAACATATAAGCCGAAATTATTTATATTGCTTGACGATACTAATATAATGATGTGATCCCCGCCAAATGGCAATAAAGTTGCTTTGTTTGACAGTGTGGGGGGCGGTCTGTTAACATGACTTAAAAGGAGATTCAAATGGCGAAAAATTTAGTTATTGTAGAGTCCCCGGCAAAAGCCAGGACTTTGGGAAAGTTTTTAGGGAAGGAATATGAAGTTAAAGCGAGCGGCGGACATATTCGCGACCTCCCCCCCAAATCGCTTGGGGTTAAAGTTGACCATGATTTTGAGCCAAACTATAAGATCATTAAAGGAAAAGAGAATATTGTCAAAGAACTAAAAAAAGATGCGGCCAAGGCGAAAATGGTTTATCTGGCCCCAGATCCGGACCGGGAAGGTGAAGCGATCGCTTGGCATCTTAATGCTATTTTAGACGTAGCCAAAAAAACGAAGCGGATAGAATTTCACGAAATTACTAAAGTGGCGGTTGCCAAGGCGATCAAAACACCCAGAGAGATAGATGAAGCACGGGTAAATGCTCAACAAGCCAGGAGGGTGTTGGACCGGTTGGTCGGCTATAAGCTTAGCCCTCTCCTTTGGAAAAAGGTCCGCAAAGGTTTATCGGCCGGCCGTGTCCAGTCGGTTGCTGTCCGGTTGATCTGCGAGCGGGAAGCGGAGATCAAGAAGTTCCAGGCGATCGAGTATTGGGACGTTATTGCTCAATTGGCAACAGAGAAGGAAGAGGAGTTCTCGGCCCGTTTGGTCGCCAAGGGGACCCACGCGGTTGGCGGTCGTCCCACATCACCGGAAAAGAAGGATAATATAATCCCGTCAAAAGAAGCGGTTGACCAGATCATGAAGGAGCTGGAAAATGCTTCGTATATCGTCAAGGAGGTCCGCAAAAAAGAACAGAACCGCCATCCTGCCCCTCCTTTTATCACCAGCTCGCTCCAGCAGGAAGCGGCCAGAAAGCTAGGGTTTTCTCCCAAGAAGACGATGCTTTTAGCGCAAAAGCTTTATGAGGGCGAGGAAGTCGAAGGAGAAGGCCGGGTTGGTCTTATTACTTATATGCGCACCGACTCTGTTCGGATCTCCGACGAGGCCTTAAAGGAAGTTCGTCTCTTTGTTGAAGACAAATTTGGCGGTAAATATATGCCGAAGGACGCTAACCACTATAAAACCAAAAAGTCGGCCCAGGATGCCCACGAAGCGATCCGGCCGACCTCGATCGCCAGAACACCGGAAAAGATAAAAGAGGCATTGCCGCCGGACGAGTTCAGGCTTTACGAACTCATCTGGAAGCGCTTTGTCGCCTGTCAGATGGAGAGCGCGATCTTTGACCAGACCTCGGTTGATATTGCCGCAGGAGAATATGTTTTCCGGTCGACCGGATCGGTCATTAAATTTGACGGGTTTTTAAAGCTGTATGAAGAAAGCTTTGACGAAGAAGAAGAGAAAGAAGGGCGGCTCCCGGCTTTAACGGAAAAAGAAGAGCTGAAAAAACAAGAGGTCCGGCCCGAGCAGCACTTTACCCAACCCCCCGCCCGCTATACCGAGGCTTCTTTGGTCAAGGAGCTGGAGCACAAGGGGATCGGCCGGCCGTCGACCTATGCCCCAATTCTTTCAACGATCCAGGACCGCGGGTATGTTGAGAAAGAGGGACGGGCGCTCAAACCGACCGAGATCGGGGTCGTGACCAACGGGCTGTTGGTCAAGCACTTTCCGGAGATCATGGACATTACCTTTACCGCCGACATGGAAGACCAGCTTGACGACATTATTGACAACAAGATCGAATGGGTTGACGTCTTGAAAAAGTTTTATAAGCCATTCGCGGCGGCGCTGGCCGAAGCGGATATCAAAATGGAAAAGGTTAAAAAAGAGATCATGACCGACGAACTCTGCCCGAAATGCGGCAACAAGCTGGTTATCCGCCAGGGCCGGTATGGTGATTTTTATGCCTGTTCCGACTATCCAAAATGCACTTATACCAAGGACGTAGAAAAACCGGAAGGGGAAGGAGCGGCCCCGGAGGTCCAGGAAAATTGCCCGAAATGCGGCAAGCCGATGGTTATCAAGCATGGACGCTTTGGCTCGTTCCTGGCCTGCTCAGATTACCCCACCTGTAAAACGACCAAGCCATTGCTCCGCAAGATCGGGGTCAAGTGCCCCAAAGACGACGGGGATGTCGTGATGAAAAAGACCAGGAAAGGGCGGATATTTTACTGCTGCAGCAATTACCCGAAATGCGATTACGCCGCTTGGCAGCGCCCCACAGCTGAAAACAAGGAAGAAACTCCAAAGGAGGGGGGCAATGCTTAAGGAATTTTTCACCAAAAACGCCGGGCTTAAGCTGCTTGCTCTGGTTTTGGCGATAGTCCTTTGGTCGATCGCGAGATTCTGGGCGGTAAAATAGGGTGAAAGCGATAGCCGATCCGCTGGAGCTGCAGCGGCTTACCGGCGAGGTCCGGCGGGCCGGAAAGAGGGTCGGACTGGTCCCGACCATGGGAGCACTCCATGAAGGGCACCTGTCGCTGGTTGAAGCGGCCAGAAAAAAATGCGATTTTCTGGTAGTTTCAATATTTGTTAATCCAAAGCAGTTTGGCCCAAACGAAGATTTTAAAAATTATCCCCGGGATCTTAACAAAGACCTGGCCTTGCTCACCCCTTATGAAATTGACGTGGTTTTTACACCAGAGGCGGAGGCGATGTTCCCGGCCGGCTTTTCTGCAAATGTCGAAATTAACGGGGGGTTGGTTGAGGCGCTTTGCGGCAAGAGCCGGCCCGGCCATTTTTCCGGAGTATTGACGGTTGTCGCTAAGCTGTTTAATTTAACCCGGCCGGATCTCGCTTTTTTTGGGGAAAAGGACTATCAGCAGCAGCTGATCATCAGGAAAATGACGAAAGACCTGAATTTTCCGATCGAGATCGTGACGATGCCGACGATTAGAGAGGCGAATGGCCTGGCAAAAAGTTCACGTAACGATTATCTAAAGTTGGACGAAAGGGAGGCGGCCGGGGTTATTTTCCGGGCGCTGCAATTGGCCAAGGAGAAAATCAGCAAAGAGCCAATAAATGCGATCAAGCAACAGCTAAGAGAACTCGTTGAAAAAGAGCCGCTGGCAAAGATCGATTATATTGAGTTGGCAGACCCGGAAACATTGGCCGAAGCTGGATTTGATGCAAAAAAAGTCCTGGTCGCCCTGGCGATTTGGATCGGGCAGACAAGGCTGATAGATAATTTGGTAGTCGAGAAGAAGTAAAGGGAGGGTGCGGGGATGAGGCGGGGGTTCACGCTGGTCGAGCTTTTAGCCGTGCTGGCTATTTTCAGCTTATTAACCATTATTATGCTGCCGTCGGTGAACCGGCTAAAAGACCGGTTGTTGGTCAAAACTGCCGCCAGTCTGTCGGTTTCCAATCTAAGACGAGGGCAGGCTTTGGCTTTGGCCACTTCTGGCCAGGCGGAATGCAAAACAATTAGTCCGATCCTGCCTGGCGTGACCGCCCCTTCGGCAAAATCAATTATTTTTACCGCAGATGGATATACTCTGCCGGGAGGCTCAGGGACCCTTGTTTTGAACATTAGATCCGGCAAACCTCGAAAGGTGATAATTTCTTCCGCCGGGAGGGTCAGGGGTGAATAAAGGATACACTTTGATAGAAGTCCTGGTCGCTGCCGCTTTGCTTTTTCTTTTCTCATTTGGCTCGCTGTCGATCTTTAAGCAGACAGGGAAAATAACCGACCAGGAACAATATTATGCCAATTCCATAGCTGTCGCCCAAAAAGCACTGGCCGAGATCGAGCTGGCGGATGATTATACAAAACTCGTTGATGGCCCGGATCATCATTTTATTGTTACACTATATGCCGAAAATATTGTCAAAATTGACTTGATAATTAACAGTTTGGGCCATAAGCCGCTTCTTCTTTCAACCTTGCGGAGGGCAAAATGAGCGGACGTAAAGGCTTTACATTGATCGAAGCGCTGTTGGCGATAAGTTTGCTGGCGGCTATAATTCCGACGATCATTCTCTTGTTTTCAGCAGAGGTCCGGAGCGCCGACAAGATAATAAAAACCAGCTTAAAGCGCCAGGCCGAAAGTATCTTGGCCGCTCGATTAACCAGAGAGCTTAGATCGGCTGCAAGCCAGACGATTGTCTCGTCAAAGGAGATCTCTTTGGTTATTGATGGGGTTGGGAGCGGCTATGTTTATGAAGAAGGGATAGTAAAAAGGAAAACCGCGGTCAAGCAACCGTTGACCAACGCTGGAGAGATTGACCGGTTCGTTTGCAAATTGATCAGCAGCAGAGAGCTGGCGATAGAAATCAATAAAAGGGAAATAATTGTATGCAAAAAATGAGACATGGTGTCGCTCTTTTGTTGGTAATAATAATTGGAGGAACGTTGCTGGCCTTGGGTGTAATTACCGCCAGAATAGTTTATAATACCCTCTGGACGACAAGGGCTTTGTTTGACAAGGAAAGGGCGTATTGGCTGGCATCCGGTGGATTGGAATTAGCCAGCGCAAGGATCGATAAAAACCATGCCTGGTTCACCGATATGCCACCCCCTTCGGGGAATATAAAAGCCTGGTTGGCGGGAAGCGCGATCGGCGAACGGTTTGTTTTAGGTCGGGGAGAGGTTAAAGTAGTCAGGGAGAGGGAGGGGGGCCGGGTTTATTCGATAGGCTGTTTTTCGCAAGCCAGGGCTTTTATCTGCGGTGAATTAATAGACGGAAATCTTGAAAACAGGAAGGAACTTTAAATGGGAAATTATTTAATTTTGATCGTCTCCGTTTTACTCGCGGTAACCGGCCAACTGATGATGAAAAAGGGGATGGTCGTGTTTGGCGCGTTCCCGTTCAGCCAGATTCTGGTCAAACTTATTCCGATATTTATGAACCCCTGGGTCTTTTTTGGCTTTGTTTGTTTTGGGCTTTCTTCGATCTTCTGGCTTGTTGTCCTTTCCCGCCTGCCGCTTAGCCTGGTTTATCCCATGGTCAGCGTTGCCTATGTTCTGGTCGCCCTGGCCTCAATGCTCTTTTTTCGTGAGCCGGTCAGCCTGGTCCGGTGGATAGGAATTTCAGTTATTATACTCGGGGTGATCCTGATCTCCCGCAGTTAATCCTTGTTGTAGTATTTGGTAAAATCTTCGGGGCGGATGTTCTGGACGAAATCGTTGAACTTCTTGGTCTCTTCGGCATCTTTTTCGGAGTTGACCAGTTTGGCTTGCACCATGACCGTTTCCGCGACAAAGATCGGGGCGTGACAGCGGACCGCCAGGGCGATCGCGTCCGATGGCCGGGCATCGATCCCCAAAACCTTCCCTTCTTTATTCTCCACGTTGATAACGGCAAAGAAGGTCCCATCTTTAACGTCGTTGATGGCGACCTGCTTGATCTTTCCTCCCAGCGCATCGATGGTGTTTTGTAGGAGATCGTGGGTCATGGGGCGGGGAGGTTTGACCCCCTGGAGTTCCATGGCAACGGCGGCCGCTTCAAAAACGCCGATCCAGATAGGAAGGAAATTCAGCTCATCCTGATCGCGCAGTAGAACCAAAGGGGAGAGATTGCGCGGGTCAAAACCTAACCCGCCGACAATCATTTCGATCATGGCTTGCGGGCGACTTCAACGATCTGGGCAAATGTAGCCGGATCGTTCATGGCCAGATCGGCCAGCATTTTACGGTCGAGCAGGACCCCGGCTTTTTTAAGGCCGGCAATAAAGGTGTTGTATTTAAGACCGGCGGCAACCGCTGCGGCGTTGATTCGTCCGATCCAGAGGGCCCTCATGTCCCGCTTTTTTTGGCGACGACCGCGGGTCGCATGGGTCATAGCCTTGAAAACGGCGGTCTTGGCCCGCCTGAACTGGGTCCGGACTGTTTGCCGGAAACCTTTAGCCCTGGCGAAAACCTTTTTTCTGCGGCGACGAGCGACAAAACCTCTTTTAACCCTAACCATTTCTTAGCCTCCTGGGAGCATATCGTGGATCCGCCTGACATCCGAAGGCGAAACTTCTTTTTTCGCTTTCAGACGCCGTCTTTTGGACGCAGATTTCCATTCCAAAAGGTGGCGTAATCCGGAAGACCGTCTTAAGATCTTTCCCGACTTTTTAATTTCAAACCTTTTTGCGGCCGCTCGTCTTGTTTTTGCTTTTGGCATTAGTGTTTCACCGGCGCAAGCATTAAATTTAGGTTCTTACCTTCCATTTTTGGAGGAGCCTCTGGCTTGCCCGCCTCCGTAATCGCTTCGATCATCCTGCCCAGGACCCGGTGTCCCAGTTCTTTATGGGCCATTTCCCGCCCCCGGAAGAAAATATTGATCTTGACCTTGTAACCCTTCGCGAGGAATTCTTTGGTCTTATTAACCCGCACGTCAAAATCATGCTGGGCGATCTTGGGGGAGAGCTTAACCTCTTTTATAACCCCTGATTTAGAGGACTTGCGTGCCTCTTTTTCTTTTTTTGAAAGTTCATACTTGAGCTTGCCAATATCGCCGATCTTGGCGACGGGCGGAGTCGCGGTCGGCGCGATCAGGATAAGATCGTAGCCCCGCTCGCGAGCAAGCTTAAGTGCGTCTGGGGTTGGGCAATTGCCAAGCTGTTGTCCGTTTTCGTCAATCAGTCTGACTTCTTTTGCCCAAATGCGCTCGTTAACCTGGTACTGTTTAATAGTTCTTAACCCCCATACAACCTATGTATTATAGCGCATTTCAGGGCGGAGGTCAAAGGAAAAATCCTGGATGGTCTTAACGCCAAGCTCACCCTTTTCCCTGGAGCGGATGGCGACCGTGCCGGCTTGTTCTTCTTTATCGCCAAGAATCAGCATATAGGGGACCTTGGCCAACTGGGCGTTCCTGATCTTGGCCCCGATCGTTTCCCGCCTGGCGTCAACCTCGACCCGGACGCCGATCTCCCGGAGCTGGGCGGCGACTTTTTCCGAGTAATCATTATGACGGTCGGAAACAGGCAAGATAGAGACTTGGGTGGGGGCGAGCCAGAATGGGAATGCCCCCCCGTAATGTTCAATTAGAGCGCCAATAAATCGCTCCAGGCTGCCCAGAATAGCGCGATGAACCATAACCGGGGTCTGTTGCTTGCCATCTTCGCCAATATAATTAAGGTTAAAGCGCTGGGGGAGATTGAAGTCGACCTGGACTGTTGGTCCCTGCCAGGCGCGGCCGAGGGAGTCTTTCAGTTTAACATCGATCTTTGGACCGTAAAAAACCCCTGCTCCTGGGTCGATCTCAAACGGAAGCCCCCGATCCTGAAGCGCTTTTTCCAGAATAGCGGTTGCTCTGTCCCAATTATCAGCCGTCCCGGCAAAGCTTTCCGGGCGGGTGGAAAGGTTGATCTTGAAGTCAAAACCAAAGGTTTTCATGACAAACGCGATAAAATCTAAGGTTTGAACGATCTCCCCTTCGAGCTGGTCCTCACGGCAGAAGATATGAGCGTCATCTTGGGTAAAACCCCGGACACGGAGAAGGCCATGCAAGACCCCGGATTTTTCATAGCGATAAACCGTGCCAAACTCAAAGTAGCGGATCGGCAGGTCGCGATAACTTCTGGTCTTCCGGCTGTAGATCAGGATGTGACCGGGGCAGTTCATTGGTTTGACCACGTATTCCTGTTCATCGATCTTCATAAAATACATATTTTCGCGGTAATAATTGGTGTGGCCGGAAGTATTCCAAAGGTCGATCTTGGCGATGTGGGGAATGTAAACCTGTTCATACCCGCGCTTAAGATTTTCCTTCTTCATGAAATCTTCGATCAAACTCCGGAGCATGGCTCCTTTTGGATGGTAATAAACCAGCCCGGCCCCGGCTTCTTCGTGGAGCGAAAAGAGGTCGAGCTCCTTACCAAGTTTGCGGTGGTCTCGTTTCTTAGCCTCTTCTAGGTTCTTTAAGTAAGCATCAAGCTCCTCTTTAGTTGGGAAAACGGTCCCATAGATCCGTTGCATCATCGGATTAGTTTCAAGGCCGCGCCAGTAGGCGCCAGCAATGGAGAGGAGCTTGAAGGCCTTGATCCGGCCGGTAAAATCAACGTGAGGGCCGCGGCAAAGATCGAAAAAATCGCCGTTATGATAGAGCGAAACCTTGTCGGCCTCTATTTCTTTGATGATTTCGGCCTTGTATTTTTCTCCTCTTTCCTCGAATAATTTAATTGCTTCGTCCTTGCTGACTTCCCGCCGTTCGAATTTCTGGTTCTTTTTACAGATATCTTTCATCGCTTTTTCTATCTTGGGGAGGTCTTCCGGGGTGATTGCTTGCGGCAGGTCGAAGTCGTAGTAAAATCCGTCGTCGGTCGAAGGCCCAATCCCCAGTTTTACTCCGGGAAAGATTTCCATGACCGCTTGGGCCAGGACGTGGGAAGTTGAGTGGCGCAGGGTTTCCAAATCAAATTTACTCATTAAATAATTATATCATAAAAAAGACGAGGCTTTCACGATCAATCGACGTTAATTAAGGATTTGATAAAGCGGATGACGTCGCGGCAACTGGAAAAACCACTTTCCCTCATGACCCCGACTTCAGGCGTAGTTTTGGTCGCGGTAAATAGGAGTTCAGCAATACCTGGCGTTAAACCCCGGCAAACAGCAAGATCAGCGATCCTGCTCCCCAGGAGATTCCTGGAAATATGGGGATCGATCCCGGGGGGGAGGGCTAATTTGCCGGTGAGCATCTCAAAGAGAGAGACACCAAGGGAATATATATCGTCTTGAATGGTCGGTTCGGAGCCGCTAACGATCGCCGGGGAAAAGTAGCCGGAGGTGCCGCTGCTATGCTGGTGACCGTCAATGACGATGGGGAGGCCGTTTTTCCAGCAAAAGGCGAAATCGATCAGTTTCGTGCCGACAAAATTGCTTGGTTTTACGTCCCGGTGGGTCAAGCCGTGCTTGTGGACGTGATGCAATCCTTTCGCGATCCCCAGGCCGATCGTTAAAACTTCATCCACCGGGAGGGGGGAGCCGAGAGAGCGATTTGATTGGTCCTGCTCCTCTAACAGTTCCATTATGATAAAGGGGCGTTCGCCGATGCGGACGAGGCCGAAATAATCAATAATATTTGGGTGCGGTTTGTCTTGAAGAAGGGTGGCCAGCCCCCTGGCTTCATTGGCTAGATAGAACACGTTTTCGGGGTTGATCGGCTTATCGTCCGGGAGCCCCTTGGTGGCGACCTTTTTGCCGCTGAGCAAGGTTTGTTCATGGATATGTGACATCCCTCCTCGAGCCCTTAAATTGGTGCGATCGAAATAAAAAGTACAGACCTCGTTATCGTTGAGGAACCGTCTTCCAGCGGCAGTGAGATCGTAAAACTTCACTTTTGGTATCATAAAAAAACGTCGTCAACTATCGGCGGGAATTTCAGGTTGTTAGGCGGTCCTTGCCCAGGTATCGGTGGCCAGGACGTTAGGGCGTTAATAAATATTACAGGTTGGCATTGTTTTGTTAAAATTAGTGATCCCGGCTTCCGTAACCTGGGTGTGCCTTAGTTCCAGCCGCTGCAAATTAGTTAAGGATAAAAGATGCGCTAAACCTAGGTCAGAGACTCTGGCGCCTGTTAGATCCAACCAATATAAATTTGACAGGTGAGAGAGTTGTGGGAGGCCGGCATCAGTAATTTGAGCGTTACGCAGATACAATATTTGCAGATTTAATAAGGATGAAAGAGAGGGGAGGCCGGCATCAGTGACAAGACTGCTAAAAAGATACAATTCTTGCAGGTTAGAGAGAGATGAGAGGTGAGACAAACCGGCATCTGAAACTTGACTTCCCCATAAGTACAACCGCTGCAAATTAGACAAGGCTTGCAATGGGGGAATGTCGCTATCGGTTATATTTTTCAACGAAAGATACGTAATCCTGCCGGCTTTATCAGTCCTCATCGTTGAAATGCTTCTCGCGAGCTTTTCTCTGATAAAGGCTTCTTGTGGTTGAACGGGAGCCGTATTGCCGGGGAGGCGATATGGTCCTCTATTAACAAGGCATGGTGATCTTGGTTTAATTTGCCCCCCAATATTTCTTATAACAGCTGAAATTATTCCCAAAAAAACGCCTCTTTTTGCTTGACTTAAACAGTCGCTTACTGATATATCGTTAAAAAGATGAAGAAAATTCAGGAGAATAAAAAATATTTAATTTGATCTGGCCCAGGTATCGGCAGCCAGGATGGTCTCCAGCGAGGCGATCGGTTGGCTCTCGTGTTTATCAAGGACCGCTTTAATCCGCTGGGGGATCTGGGCGAAGTTGATCTTGCCGTCAAGGAACTGGCGGACCGCCACTTCACTGGCGGCGTTAAGCACCGCGGTTGTCGTCCCCCCTTTTTTTCCCGCGTCATAGGCGTATTTCAGACAGGGGAACTTAACAAAGTCAGGTTTTTGGAACGTCAGTTGCGCGACTTTGGTAAAATCGAGCCGACCCCACATATTTTGTTGTCGTTCTTCTTCCAGGAGCGCATACTGGATCGGGATCCGCATGTCAGGGGCGCCTAACTGGGCGATGACCGATCCGTCAATAAACTCAACCATAGAGTGAATGGTGCTTTCCGGGTGGATAATAACTTCGATCTGGGAATAATCCAGCCCAAAAAGGTGGTGCGCTTCGATCACTTCCAGTCCCTTATTCATTAAGGTCGCGGAATCGATGGTGACCTTGGGCCCCATCTTCCAGGTCGGGTGTTTTAATGCTTCTTTGGCGGTTAATGAAGCGAACTTTTCAGCAGGGGTTTTCAGGAACGGACCGCCTGAAGCGGTTAGGATGACCTTTTTAATGGTTTTACGGTCTTCCCCTTTTAAACACTGGGCGATGGCGCTGTGTTCGCTGTCGATCGGAAATAATTTAACTTTGTTAGCAACAACCTCTTTAATAAACAGTTCCCCGGCGGCAACCAGGACCTCTTTGGTGGCGAGGGCGATATCTTTCTTGGCATGAACAGCAGCAAAAGCGGCTGAGAGCGGGGCGGCGCCGGGAATCGCGACCACGACCAGTTTGGCGGTCGTCATGGTGGCTGCTTTGACTAAACCATCCGGGCCAACAACAACCTCCGCTTTGATCTCCGGCAAAGCGGCAAGTAGTTTCTGTTTTCCTTCTTCGGTTGCCAGCGCGACAAGTTGGGGCTGGAACTTATTGATCTGTTCGACCAGGACCGGGATATCGTTCTTGGCGGCCAGGGCAACAACATTCAGCCGGCTGGGATAGATGGAGACGATCTCCAGCGCCTGCTTCCCGATGGAGCCGGTGGAGCCAAGGATGACGATCCCTTTTTTCATAGGATAAAGTTTATCACGCCTAAGGTCGCGGCGGCAACCAAAATGGATGCGATAGTTGTTCCGATAAATCCGGCAAAAAAGGTCGGACCCCAGCGCAGGCCGAGGAGATAGGCGGCGATCGTTCCGGTCCAGACCCCGGTTCCGGGGAAGGGGATGGCGATAAAAATGGTTAAGCCGATCAATTCCATCTCTTTGATCAGACCGCTTTTCGAACGGGTTCGGGTGAATAACCATTGGAGAAAATTATTAAATACGGGGATCTTTTCCAGGTGTTCGGTAATGTTTTCCAGGAACCAGAGCAGCGGGAAGATCGGCAGAATGCTGCCTAAAATGCTAAGCAGAACAACGGTAGGCGGCGCCAGCTTGTAAACCGCAATTCCCAGCGGAACCGCTCCTCTGACCTCAAAGACCGGGATAGCCGCCAGGAGAAAAACGGCTAATTCGTTCATGGTTTGTTGGTGATCGTCACTTTTTTTAAAACAACTTCTTTGAGCGGCCGGTCGCGCTCATCGCGGCCAACCGTGGAGATCTTTTCTGCGATATCGTACCCCTTGACCACCTTGCCAAAGATCGTGTGTTTTCCGTCAAGCCATGGGGTCTCGGCGACCGTAATGAAGAACTGGCTTCCATTGGTATTGGGCCCCGAATTGGCCATGGCAAGTCTCCCGGGCTCATCAAAGCTGGTCTCTTGCGGGGTTTCGTCTTCAAACCGATAGCCGGGTCCCCCCATGCCATTCCCCAAAGGGTCTCCCCCTTGGATCATGAACTCGGGAATTACCCGATGAAAAATCGTTCCATTATAAAGGGGCTTCTTTTCGATCTCGCCGGTCTTAGGGTCCATCCAGCCGATCTCTCCTTTGGCCAGGCCGACAAAGTTCTTGACCGTTTGCGGCGCCTCTTTATCGAGCAGTTCGACAACGATCTTTCCCATCGAGGTCTCCAGGATCGCGTAAGTTTTTTCCATTTTTTTTGTCCTTCCTGCCGCGGTCAGGGTCGCCGCGAAAATTAGCAATAAGAAAACCAATAATATTTTGTTTTTCATAATAATGAATTATAACATATTGATATGTTATCATCTGGTCATGGCTTTTTCTTATCAATTAAAAAGAAGCGGCCGGCGGCGAAGTATTGGGATAACGATCGACCCTCATAAAGGGGTCGTGGTTGCCGCTCCCAAATGGGTTGGAAAATCGGAGATCGTTAAGGTATTGAGAGACAAACAGGGCTGGATCGAGTCCAAGCTGGCTTATTTTGCCAGCCGGGAATGGCCGAAGCCTAAGGAGTTCAAGCCTGGAGAGAAGCTTCTCTTTTTAGGGAAAGAGCATACCTTGTCACAAGGGGGCCATCTGCCGAAAGGCGTTTACTTGCGGGCTGAAGAGATACTTGTCGCGACTGGCGGGCAGGAGACCGGCATCATTAACCGGAAAAGGCTGATCAGAGAATGGTATATTAATGAAGCTAAACGTTTGATCGTCGCAAGACTTGAGCTTTACGCGGCCCGGATGCGGCTATTCCCAGGCAAGGTTGCCATAAAAGAGCACCGGCGGCAATGGGGAAGCTGCAGCAGGCGAGGAAGCATTAATTTCAACTGGAAGCTGATCATGGCCCCAATAGAAGTGATCGATTACGTCGTTGTCCACGAGTTGAGCCATCTGTGCCATCTTGACCATTCGTGTCATTTCTGGGCTAAGGTTTCCTCGGTCATCCCCGACCATAAACAGCGAAGGGCCTGGTTAAGGAAAAACTCACTAAGACTTCAATTTTAACCACCCAGGCAAAATATTATGAAATTAATATTGTTGCCCGGCGACAAAGAGTAATATGGTCCATATATCCTCAATACGAAGAACGATTTGGAGCGCACCTCTATTACACAATCAAGTTAAGGCGAGATGGCGAGCGGCCGCGACCAGGAGTGAATCCGGGACGTATACATTATTGTTTTCGAGCCGCGGGAGGGTAGGGCACAGTTCTGATGGGCCCCTCTTTGGCAAGAGGGTTGTTTTGTTGGTCAGCAACGACAAATCGTTGATCGGCAAAATGGACAAGATGGTCCCGAACATGGGGCATGAGCTTGTTAAGTTGCCGGCCGGACAGGAGACCATTCCGCTGCTAATGGGGCACTCTCCTAATTTAGCGATAATTGACGTTAAGGAAACGACCTCTGCTGACGAATTGGCGGCAAAGATCCGGAGCCAGCAAAAACATGCCAAGATCATCGTGCTGACCGAATACGATCCGGTCGAAGAGCACAGTCGGTCAGGGGTTTCGGTAAGCCAGACGGTCGATTGTTATCTGGAAAAAAACGAGGCCGAAGCATTGCTCCCTTCGATGATCGAGTTATTACTAAACCAACAGCGGATCGAGATTGAACGGAACAAAGCTGAAGAGATCGCCCGGGAACAGTCACGGTTGGCCGAGATCGGGCTTGTTCTGTCCGGGGTCGCCCACGAGCTCAACAATTATCTGACCGGATTGTATGGGGCGATCTATCTGATAGCCGAGCTTGTTGAGCGCAAAGGGTCCCTGCCGGCTGGTTTTGGTAAGATCAAATATTATCTTGAGGGGGCACAGAATTCTTTGGAGCAGATCAAGACGATCGTGCAAACAACCCAGGACCTGGGACGGGGGAATGCCGGCAATTCAGTGTTTTCGGTTAACGAAGCGGTCTTTGGCGTAAAGTCTTTAAACGCCTCTGATATTCGCCGGAAGGGGATAGAGTTCGAGTTTATTCCCGACCCCGCAGAGCCCATGATGGTCGGCAATAAACAAAAACTGATCCAGATCGTCATGAACCTGGTCAAGAACGCCTGCCAGGCTGTCGGAGAAAGAGGGAAAATTGTCGTGATGACGAAAAATGAGCCGGAAGGTGTTCGTTTGGCGGTCAGTGACAATGGGCCCGGCATTGCCGAATCTGCTCTTCCGACGATCTTTAACGCATTTTATACGACAAAATCAGAGGCGGAAGGGACCGGCCTTGGCCTTTATATCGTGAAAAAGCTTATCGATGAGATAGGGGGAGAGATCAAAGTAACGACCAAACCCGGGACGGGAACAACTTTTACCATCTTTATTCCCAATTCTCGAAAAGAGCTCAGCTAAAGCTATTGCTTTTTCTTGGGATCCAGCCAATTCATCATCTTGCGGAGTTCGCCCCCGACTTTTTCGATGAGGTGACCCTTGTCTTTTTCCAGCAGGGCGTTAAAGTTTTTCCGGCCGGATTTGCTTTCCGCTATCCACTCTTTTGCAAAGGTGCCGTTTTGAATGTTGGTTAGCGCCTCTTTCATCCGGGCTTTGACCCCGGCGTCGATGATCTTGGGCCCAACCGTGACATCTCCCCATTTGGCGGTGTTGCTGATCGCCTGGCGCATCCCCCAAATTCCCTTGGCATACATCAGGTCAACGATGAGCTTAAGTTCGTGCAAGCATTCAAAATAGGCCATTTCCGGCTGATACCCGGCTTCGACCAGGGTTTCAAAGCCCGCTTTAACCAGGGCCGAAGTCCCGCCGCACAGGACGGTCTGCTCACCGAAGAGGTCGGTTTCAGTTTCTTCCTTGAAAGTCGTTTCAAAAACTCCGGCGCGTGTCCCGCCGATCCCTTTGGCATAGGCGAGGGCAGTTTGCTTGGCTTTGCCGGAAGCGTCCTGGTGAATGGCGATCAGTGAAGGAACTCCCGCTCCCTGTTCGTACATGATCCGAACCATCGGGCCCGGTCCTTTGGGGGCGACCATAATAACATCAACGTCTTTTGGCGGAACGATCTGGCCGAAGTGGATGTTAAAGCCATGAGAGAACATTAAGGTCTTCCCCGCCTTCATGTGCGGAGCGATCTCTTCCTTGTAAACGTCTCCCTGAAGCTCGTCGGGGACCAGGATCTGGAGGATGTCGGCGGTCTTGGCCGCTTCAGAGATCGAAACAACCTTCTGGCCGTCTGCTTTTGCCTTTTCACGGCTGGGGGAATCGTCGCGCAGGGCGATTACGACGTTCAATCCGCTATCCTTCAGGTTGAGAGATTGACCCCGTCCCTGCGAGCCGTAGCCGACAACGGCGATTATCTTCCCTTTTAATACGTTAAGATCAGCGTCCTGGTCATAATAAACTTTTGCCATTTGAATCTCTCCCTTTTGTGGAATAAATTACTCGGCGCTGCCGCGCATTAGGCCGATGACGCCGGTTCGGACCAACTCGCGGATGCCAAATTTTGTAAGCAGCTTTTCCGCGCCTGAAACCTTGTTCTCGTCCCCGACGATCTCAATGGTCATCGAGGTTTCCGCCACGTCGACGACCTTCCCCCGGAAAATATCGACGATCTGGGTGATCTCCTGCCGGGTCTTGTCATTAGCCGCAACCTTGATCAGCACAAGTTCCCGTTCGATCGCTTTGTCGGCCGGCAGGTCAAAGACTTTCATAGTGTCGATCAGCTTATAAAGCTGTTTGATGATCTGCTCCAGGTCCTGTTCGTCCCCCTCGGCGACGATCGTCATTCTGGAAATATCAGGGGTTTCGGTCGTGCCGACAGCCAGGCTCTCGATGTTAAAGCCCCGGCGGGCAAAAAGCCCCGCTACCCGGGTCAGGACCCCGGGCTTATTCTCGACTACAACTGATATTATATGTCTCATGTTAATCCTTCCTAATCAATGATCATTTCATTGATCGCCTGCCCGGGTGGGACAAAGGGGAACACGTTCTCCTCTTTGGCTGTTACAAAATCGATCAGGACCGGACGATCGTTGATCGCCAACGCTTTTTCCATGGCCGGGCGGACCTCTTCTTCTTTGGTGACCCGCAGGCCGACCGCCCCGTAAGCTTCGGCGATCTTCACCAGGTCGGGATTATTGCAGAGCTGGGTATGGGAATAGTGCCGGTCGTAGATCAGCTCCTGCCACTGCCGGACCATCCCCAAAAAACAGTTGTTGAGCACAAAGATCTTGATCGGCAGGCGGTTGTTGACCGCGGTGGTCAACTCCTGGATATTCATCTGGATCGAACCGTCACCGGCAATATCGACCACCAGCGCGTTAGGCCGCCCAAACTGGGCTCCGTTGGCGGCCGGCAGACCAAAGCCCATGGTCCCTAAACCGCCGGAAGAGATCCAGTTGCGCGGTTTATCGTATTGATAGAACATGCCGGCCCACATCTGGTGCTGGCCGACTTCGGTGACAATGACTGTTTCCCGGTCTTTGGTCAGGGCGTAGAGCTCTTCAATGATAAATTGCGGCTTGAGCCCCCCTTCCTTTTTGTAGGAGAGCGGGAACTTCTTTTTCCATTCGCCGATCTGGTCGAGCCAGGGCTGGTTTTTCTCTTTGGCCGGGAGCTTGGCCAACAGGGCTTGCAGCACTTTTTTAACATCACCGACTATAGGCACATCAACCCGGACATTCTTGCCGATCTCCGCCGGATCAATATCAATGTGGATGATTTTCGCATTGGGAGCAAAGCGGGCGATGTGACCGGTGACCCGGTCGTCAAAGCGGGCGCCGATAGAGATCAACAGGTCGCATTCGGTCACCGCGTAGTTGGCATAAGCTGTTCCGTGCATCCCGAGCATCCCGAGCGATAATTCATGGGTGCCGGGAAAACCGCCGATCCCCATCAAGGTGGTGGTGACCGGGAAATTGCACTTTTCAGCCAGCTCTTTAAGTTCCTTATTGGCATCAGAGGCGATAACTCCGCCACCGGCGTAAATGACCGCTTTTTGGGCGGCGGCGATCGCCTTGACCGCCATATTAATTTGTTTCGGGTGGCCCTCGAAATTCGGCTTATAACTTTCCAGCTCCACTTTATCAGGATATTTATATTTGATCTTATTTACCAGGACATCTTTAGGAATATCGATCAAGACAGGACCGGGGCGCCCGGTTCTGGCAATATAAAAGGCCTCTTTGATGATCCGCGGCAGGTCTTCGGTCTTTTTGACTAGATAATTATGCTTGGTGATCGGCATGGTGATACCGGTCAGGTCAGCCTCCTGGAAGGAATCGCGCCCAAGGAGGGGGGTCGCGACCTGTCCGGTAATAGCAACCATCGGAATTGAATCCATATAAGCGGTCGCGATCCCGGTGATCAGGTTCGTGGCGCCGGGGCCAGAGGTCGCGAGGCAGACCCCAACTTTGCCGGTTGCCCTGGCGTAGCCGTCGGCGGCATGCGCCGCCCCTTGTTCGTGCCGAACTAAAATGTGTTTAATATCCTTATTGGCGTACATGGCGTCATAAAGCGGCAGTAGAACCCCGCCGGGGTAACCGAAAATAATATCGACCCCTTCGTGCTTTAACGACTCAAGTAATGCTTGCGCGCCGGAGATTTCCATACGCTAATTTTACCATAGAAGAGGAGGGATTTCAAAAAGCTTTGAGGACCGCTCCTGTGCTGGCTGAAGTCACGAGCTTCTGGTAACGAGCCAGCCAGCCCGAATCGAACTTCGGCTTAGGTTCTTTCCATTGCCTCAGGCGCAGGTTTATTTCCACGTCGCTTAATTTAACGTTAAGCTTTCTATTATGAATGTCGATCTCAATTATATCCCCATCTTTGACGATGGCGATCGGCCCGCCGGCTGCCGCTTCCGGGGAAACATGGCCGATGCAGGGGCCGCGGGTCCCGCCGGAAAAGCGCCCGTCGGTGATCAGGGCAACCGAGTCCGACAGCCCCATCCCGGCGATCGCTGAAGTCGGGTAGAGCATTTCGCGCATCCCAGGGCCTCCTTTTGGCCCTTCATAGCGGATGACGACAACATCTCCGGCTTTGATCTTGCCGCTAAGGATCGCCTTCTGGGCGGCATCTTCGGAGTCGAAAACTTTGGCTTTGCCGGTAAACTTCATCATCTTGGCTGAAACCGCGGTCTGTTTGACGACGCCGCCTTCCGGCGCGATGTTCCCTTTTAGAACTGCCAGGCTTCCTTCTTTGTGGTAGGGATTGGTTGTTGCGCGAATAATGTCCTTGTCATAAACCTCTCCGCCAGCGGCGATCTGTTTAATGGATAGGCCGGAGACGGTCGGGTTGTCGAGAAGCATTTTTTGCATGACGTGCATCGCGGCCGGGACACCGCCGGCGCGCTCAAAATCTTCCATAAAATGATTGCCGCCGGGACGGAGGCTGGTGAGATGCGGCGTCGCTTTGCTGATCTCATCAAATAGTTCGAGCGGGAGCTTGATCCCCGCTTCCCGGGCGATAGCGGTCAGGTGCAGGACCGCGTTGGTCGAGCCGCCAAGCGCCATGTCGATCCGAATGGCGTTGGTGAAAGCCTTCAGGTTCATGATCTTGCGCGGCGTGATCTTCTTCTCGACCAGCTCGACGATCTTTTGGCCGCTTTCGTAAGCGAGCATCTTTTTCTTGGATGAGACCGCCAGCGAGGTGCCGCAGAAGGGGAGAGACATGCCAAGTGCTTCTCCAGCGCAAGCCATGGTATTGGCGGTGAACATGCCGGAGCATGAGCCGGCTCCCGGACAAGCGTTGAGGGTCAGGTTCTCGAGGTCTGTTTTACTGATCTTCCCCTGCTTATAAGCGGCTTCAGCCTCAAACGTGTCGTGGACCAGGTCAAGCCGGGTCATTTTATAGCAACCGGCCAGCATCGGGCCGGCGGTGACCAGGATCGTTGGAATGTCAAGCCGGGCGGCCGCCATCAGCATTCCCGGGGTGATCTTGTCGCAGGCGGTCAGGAGGACCAGCCCGTCGAGCTGGTGGGCTTCGGCAACAGATTCAATAGTGTCGGCGATCAGTTCGCGGGAGGGGAGGGAGTAGTGCATTCCTTTATGTCCCATGGCGATACCGTCACAAATGGCCGGCAGGCCAAAAGTGAAGGAGACGCCGCCTCCGGCATGGATCCCTTTTTCAATTGCTCTTTCCAGGGAGCGCATATCAACATGGCCGGGGACCAGGTCGGTAAAGCTTGAGGCCAGACCGATGAACGGTTTTTTCATTTCCTTGGATGAAACGCCGGTGGCGTGGATCAGTGAGCGGATCGGGGCCCGTTTTTTTAAAGCGTCGCTTCTCATTAGTTTTCCTCCTCGAGCAATTTAGCGATCCATTTCAAGGCCCCTTTGGCCGGCTTAATCCCTTCTTCGGTCGTTGGTTTGCCCCCTCTTCTTCCGGCGGCAGAAAGGTATGCGATCCGCCCGGCCTGGCTTTTAATGTCGGCATATTTTGCCTGTTTGAGCGCGTCATCGCTTAAATGCGGGACGATCCCGAACGAGCCGAGGCCGTAAAGCTCGCTCATCAGGCGACCTCCGGAGGAAGAATGGTGACCAGGTCGGCCGTTTGACCGTGCGACAAAAAATATTGGATGATCTTTTTAAAGCGGGCCAGTTCGCCGGCCCCGCCAGGCTTTTTGTCGATGAATATTTTCCGGTCGTGAGCGGAGTAATCAAAGACCTCGAACGGGGCCCCTGATCTTTCCTGATAAACCAGGACCCAGTGCCCGTCATCAAGGCCCAGGGCGACTTTGCTTCCATCGGGAAGGGTCAGCTCTTCACTGCGAAAAGCGACCGTCCCGATGAATTTTTGGTCGAGGGTGCTGACCCCTTCCAGAAATTCGGTGATCTTAACCATGGATTGATCCTTTATTTATATTTTGGTTCCCGGCCGAGCTCTTTTTGGAGCAGGTTGACCTCTTTTTCCATTTCGATCAGGCGCAATTCCCGGCCGGTAGCGGCGTCGCTGATCTGGGCCAGGGTCTGTATTTTATCTTTGGTTTTTATTTCCGCGGCTTTTTGCTCGGTTATATCCTGAACAGAGGTTAGGACGCATTTTTGTCCGTTGATCTCGATCGCTTTAATCCGGACGGCCGCAGGGAAAAAAGTCCCGTTCTTTTTTTTGTTTAGCGCTTCGACTTGAAACTCTCCTTTTTCCAGGACGGCTTTGACCAGCTCCGGGAACGAAGAGGCGACATCCGGCGGGACCAGGTCTTTGGTGTTCAGCTTCAGGAACTCCTCTTTGCCGTAGCCAAAAATAGCGGCTGCCGCGCTATTGCAGTCAAGGACCTTGCCGTCGAGTGCCTCGACGAAGAGCGGGTTGGGGGAAACCTCAAAGAGGGTTTGAAATTTCTTTTCGCTTTCGGCCAGGGACTTTTCGGTCCGCTTGCTTTCGGTCAGGTCAAAAAAGACCCCATCGATATAGATAGCCTTGCCCGACTCATCATAGACCGGGCGGCCGCGCTGGATAACATATTTTACATCACCGGTCTTGTGCAACAGGCGGAATTCAATACGGAACGGCTTGTTGTTTAGCGTGACTTCTTTGATCGTATCAAAAACAAACTGCTTATCATCCGGATGAATGATCGGATCAAACGAGCAGAACTCCCCCTTTTTTAATTCATCGGGCGTAAAACCGGTCAGCGGGCCGAGCATATTGTTAAAAAACTCCATTTGGTGCCCGTTTGCCAGATGACAGCGAAAAACAAGTCCCGGCAGGTTTTCCGCCAGGGTCCGGTAAGCTTCTTCGCTTTTCTTTAAATGGTCTTCGCGTTTTTTTCTTTCGGTGATATCGTTTGCGGTCACGTACAAAGCGTTCTCTTCCGGCGAACCTATCGAGGTTATCGCGATGTCGCCCAAGAAAATGGAGCCGTCTTTGCGGGCAAAGAGCCACTCCAAACGATTGGCCCCTTTTGCCAGCGCGGTCTCGATTTCGCTTTTCGCCTTTTCTTTTGACATAAGGCCGCCCGGCTGTTTTTCGGGAGAGAGCGAGGCCAGATCCTTGCCGGCCAGCTCGCTAAAACTAGGAAGGCCAAACATTACGAGAAAGGCCTGGTTGGCGCTGGCGATCTTCCCTTGTTTTAACAATAATGACGGGGTGGCTGAATGGCTGAACAAATTGTCGAAATATTTTTCGGCATGCAACTGGAGTCCCTCGGCCTTTAACTTTAAGACCATTTCCCGGTAGGCAACCAGGAAAACCGTCAAGGTGCTAATAAGGACAAAAGCAATTCCTTTATAAGTTTGCATTATCGTCATTTGCTTGGGGGAGGTGACGAGCGCTTCAATTATCAGATCGGTCGAAATGATCCAGATAACGCCAAGAATGGCGTAGATGAGGGTAACTCGGAAGGCAGGGGCAATAAGTTTGTTATTTATGGCGCACCCCAATGATCTAGAATAGAAAACCACTACTATGACCAGCCAAATAGTACAACATTAATTGAATATATTCAATTATAAAACAGCATGATATAATCATAAGCATGTTGCGTTATTTGACTGCTGGAGAATCTCATGGCCCGGCCTTAACCGTTATTTTAGACGGGTGTCCGGCAAATTTGCCTTTATCGGCCGATGACCTGGCCAAAGATCTGGCGCGCAGGCAAGGCGGAGCGGGCCGCGGCGCACGGATGAAGATCGAACAGGATATTGCTGAATTATTATCCGGCGTGAGGCAGGGACTGACCATTGGGAGTCCGATCTCTTTACTAATAAAGAACAAGAGTACCGAGTTTTTTGGTCAGCCGATCTCCAGGATACGCCCGGGTCATGCCGACCTGGCTGGGGCGATCAAATACAGCCAAAAAGATATCCGCAATGTTTTAGAGCGGGCTTCCGCCAGGGAGACGGCCGGTCGGGTGGCGGCCGGAGCAATTGCCAAAAAATTGTTGGGGGAATTTGCCATTGAAATAAACAGCCGGGTTGTTCAAGAGGGGGGAGTAGAAGGGAAAGCAGCAATTGACTCGGCGATCGACAAGGCCCGGGAAGAGGGGGATACCTTAGGCGGGATATTTGAGGTCGTTGCTTCTGGTCTTCCTGCCGGGTTAGGAAGCTACACGCAATGGGATCGGCGTTTGGATGGAAAATTGGCTCAGGCGGTTATGGCGATCCCGGCCATTAAAGGGGTCGAGATCGGGCTTGGCTTTGCCGCCGCCTCTTTACATGGATCAAAGGTCCATGATGAAATATTCCATGACCAGGATCGGGGCTTTTATCATAAAACCAACCATGCAGGAGGGTTAGAAGGTGGGGTTACCAACGGTGAGGCGATCGTTTTGAAGGCCGCCATGAAGCCGATCTCAACCCTGCTTAATCCGTTGAATTCCGTTGATCTAACAACAAAAAAACCAACCAAGGCTCATGTGGAAAGATCAGATGTCAGTGCGGTGGAGGCTGCGGGGGTGGTTGGAGAGGCGGTGGTCGCGCTGGAAATTGCCAATGCTTTTCTGGAAAAATTTGGCGGAGACAGCCTGGAAGAGATCAGAGACAATTTTTCCTCTTACAAAAAACGCCTCTCTATGCTATAATAACAAAGGCTTTGCGTCAGACAAGCTGAATATTTTTAGAATGAGGTTAAAACATGGCAGCAAAAATTAAGCTACAGAGAGTTGGGACCAAAAACAGACCGGTATACCGGTTGGTCGTGCAAGACGAAAGTCGTTCGCCGGCGAGCGCCGTTATCTGTGTTTTGGGCAATTATCAGCCCGGGATCGAGACCCCGCTTTTTAATTTAAAAGATGAACAGATAAAGGAATGGCTGAAAAAAGGGGCCCAGCCAACAGAAAAAGTCAGGATCTTACTCGGCAAGGCGGGCGTGATGCCGCCGATCGATCTGGCCAGCCTGCCAAAACGTAAATCAAAGCAGGAAACTCCGGCAGAAGCTGCGGCACCGGCTGCCGCGCCGGTGAAACCCCCTGCGGCCGAAGAAAAAGCCCAAGGAGGCTAGTCAATGAAAGAGCTGGTTGAATACATCACTAAATTTCTAGTAGACAAGCCGGAACAGGTTGATGTTAAAGAGATCGATGGCGCCACTCTTAATGTGATCGAAGTCAAGACCGCGCCGGAAGATTCGGGGAAAGTGATCGGCCGCGAAGGCCGGATCGCCAACGCGATCAGGACGATCGTCAAAGCGGCGGCGGCTAAACAGCAAAAAAAGGTTAACGTTGAAATAATTACCGAAGACAAACAGCGGGGAGGAATTTAATATGTCAGGCGCAATAGAATTAAAAAGAGTAGTTATGGTAAAAGCGATCGTGACCGAAGCTTTCAAGCAGAACTTGATCAAGGAATTAGAAAGAGCGATCGCCAATCTGGACGGCCAGTTGGGGCAGATGGAAAGCCAGAGCAAAAATTATTTAGAAGACCTGAAGAAAAAAGGGTTGATGCAGAAAGCGGCCGCTTTCAAACATCAGCTTGATGAAGAACGGAACCGTCAGGCGGCTTCAAAGTCCGACCTGACGATGAAGATCGAAGAAGCCAAGCGCCTGCAGATCGGCTCTGAATTTGTTCAGGGCCCATTGGAAGGGCCGGTTTCGGTTGGCATTGGCGACAATCTCTATAAGAAGGTTGGCGGAGCTGAGATCCTCGTTAAAGACGGGATCGTCCAGGAGATCCGCGGCGCTTAAATGCGCGTTGACGTATTAACTCTTTTCCCTGAAATGTTTCAGGGACCGATGAGTGAAAGTCTGATCCAAAAGGCCCGGGAAAAGGGCCTTTTGAATTTACGGGTTATCAATATCCGCGACTTTGCCCTCGACAAGCATAAAACAGCCGATGACACTCCTTACGGCGGCGGGCCTGGGATGGTCATGAAAGCTGATATTGTGGCGCAGGCCATAAGATCTTTGAAAATGGAAGCAAATAAAAAGGTGATCTTGCTTTGCCCGACCGGGGAAAAACTGACCCAGGCAAAGGTTAATCAACTTGCCAGGTTTGAACAGTTGGTCTTTGTCTGTGGCCATTATGAAGGGATCGACGAGCGGGTCGCCCCAATGATCGACGAAAAGGTTTCGATCGGCGACTTTGTCGTGACCGGAGGCGAGCTTCCGGCGATGATCGTGATCGACGCGGTTGCCAGGCAAATTCCCGGCGTAGTGAAGGAAGTTTCTTCTGTTGAAGGTGATTCGTTCTTTGCCGGATGGCTTGATTTTCCCAGCTTCACCAAGCCGGAAACGTTTGAGGGGGCAAAGGTCCCTGAAGTATTGCTTTCCGGGCATCATGCGCAGATCAAACGATGGCGTAAAAAGGCTGCCCTGCAGAAAACCTTGTTCCAGCGTCCCGATCTGTTGGCCGAGATCGAGTTTAACGAGGGCGACAGGGCGTTAATGACCGAACTGTTCAGGGAAGAAGGCCAATGAGCAAATTGTATTTGGCTTTGCTGCATCATCCGATCTACAACAAAAAGCGAGAGATCGTAACGACCTGTATCACCGGGTTTGATCTGCACGATATCGCCAGGTCGGCCGTGACGTTCGGTGTGAAAAAATATTTTGTGGTCAATCCTTTGCCGACGCAAAGAAGTTTTGCCCAGAGAATATTTGAGTTTTGGATGGACGAGGGAAGTCAGGAGTTCAACTGGACCAGGGCAGAAGCTTTTAAGCTGATCTCCATAAAGGCGACCCTGGACGAAGCGATAGACGAAGTGACGAAGAGCGAGGGACGCAAGCCAAAAGTCATAGCGACCTCGGCCAAACCGCGAGGGACAATAAAATTTGAGGCGCTCCGCAGGGCATTGAAAGAAAAAGACGATGTTTATTTGCTTTTATTTGGGACAGGCTGGGGGATGGCGGACGAAGTGTTTGACAGGGTAGATGAAGTTCTTGACCCAATCGTTGGACCGACCGAGTACAATCATTTGTCAGTTCGGTCCGCGGTTGCTATAATATTAGACAGGTTGCTTGGCGCGTAGCCGGCAGCCGGAGAAAAAGGAGCAATGTCATGTCAGTGATCCAGGAAATTGAGAACGGCACAATAAGGAAAATCCAGAATTTCAAAGTGGGGGACACCGTCAAGGTTTTCTCCAAGATCATCGAAGGCGGAAAAGAACGGGTTCAGGGGTTTGAAGGGATCGTCCTCAAGCTTTCCGGTGTCGGCGCCAGAAAGAACTTTACTGTCCGCAGGATCGTTCAGGGTGTCGGCGTAGAGAGGACCTTTCCGATCAATTCACCAAAGATCGACCATGTCGACCTGGTTAGGATCGGGAAGACCCGCCGGGCGAAGCTTTACTATTTAAGAAAGAGGATCGGAAGCCGCGCCATCAGGGTTGAAGAAGGAGTCGCGGAAAGTGCCCAGGCTTAATCACTGGGCGTTTGACTGGCTAGAAACGATAGTAGTAGCGCTTTTATTGGCCCTGGTTATCAGGGCCTTTTTTCTTCAAGTATTTTGGATCCCTTCCGAATCGATGGTCCCAAGCCTTGATATTGGCGACCGGATCGTTGTCAACAAAGTTATTTACCATTTTCGCCAACCCCGCCGTTTTGAGGTGGTAGTTTTCCGGCAGACACCGGAAGTCGGCCCCGGAAAAAAGGACCTGATCAAACGGCTGGTTGGTCTGCCGGGAGAAAAACTGCAGATCAAAAATGGGGTCATTTATATCAATGACCAGCCGGTAGCCGAAAAGCATCCCAAGAATGAGGATTTTGCTAATTTCGGGCCGGTCAACATACCCCAGGAACATTGCTTTGTTATGGGAGATAACCGGGCGGCCTCGTTTGACAGCCGCTACTGGAAAGACTCATCCGGAACGCTGAAATTCCTGCCGATGAAGAACCTGATCGGCCAGGCGATCTGCCTGATCTGGCCCCTTAATAAAATCGGCTTAATTCTATAATCAATGCTTTCCGCAGTTTACGAAAACCGTCTTGCCCGCCAAGGCTTTAAACTAATTGCGGGAGTTGACGAAGCGGGACGAGGCCCGCTGGCAGGGCCGCTGGTCGCGGCCGCGGTTATCCTGCCAAATAAATATTTTCTCCCCGGACTTAACGATTCAAAACAATTGACCGCACGCCAGAGGGAAAAGCTTTTTAAGGAGATCAGCAAATGTGCGATCAGTGTCGGGATCTCGACCATTAGCCACCTGGAGATCGACCGGATCAATATTGGCAGGGCGAACTTCCTGGCAATGGAGAGAGCGGTGCGGAAGCTTGCGGTCAGGCCGGATTATTTGTTGATCGATGGGGAACGATACCGAATTAAAAGCAATGTTCCGGCCCGGGGGATAAATGGCGGGGATGCCAAGAGCCCGTCGATCGCCGCCGCCTCGATCCTTGCCAAGGTGACCCGCGACCGCTTGATGGGAAAATATCACGAGAAATACCCGGAGTACAACTTTTTTGCCCACAAAGGGTACGGGACCAGGGAGCATCTTCTGCTCCTCAAACAATGGGGCCCTTGCCCGATCCACAGACGATCATTCAGCCCGGTTGCCAAAACCCTATGTTCTGCTTGACATACAAACGAGGACGTTGATATAATCCGTGTCAATCAACGAAGAGAGGAGGTGAAGTGAATGAATAAACAAGATCTCTGTGCTTTTGTTTCCAAACAAACAAAAATGCCGAAAGCCAAGATAATGAACATCCTTGATACTACTTTTACCGCGATCGAAGGGTCGCTGAAGAAAGGGCAGAATGTTCGCCTCGTCGGTTTCGGAACTTGGAAGAAGCTTCGCCGCAAAGCTCGCCCCGGACGAAATCCGCAAACCGGGAAAAAACTGACCATCCCGGCTCGCAATGTCATCCGATTCTCCATGGGCCAGCATCTTTACGATGCAGTAAATTAACCGCATCCCCTCATCATCTAGATCAGCCATAGAAGATGGGGGGATTTTTTTGGCAATAAAATTGCTGGTTAGGCCGCATGACAATGGCTAGTTATTTACTTGGGGTGAATGGAGAGTCGATAGCAGAAGAATATTATATGAACCAGGGGTATGAAATCCTGGCGAAAAACTTCCGTTCCCACCAGGGAGAGATTGATATTGTAGTCCGCCGCGATTCCCTGCTGGTATTTGTCGAAGTAAAAAATTATTCCTACAAAAACTTGCGCCACCCGGCGGCGGCGATCAGCAAAAATAAAAAAGAGAACCTCATTCGAACCGCCCGCTATTACCTCTATATTAATAAGATCAAAGAGACCAACTGTCGTTTTGACGTTTTGACGATAATTCGCCGTACTGGGGAAGAGCCGGTCATTGAGCAATATGAAAATGCGTTTGAGGTGACCGGATGTTGACCAAAGTTGTTTCTGCGGCGGTTAATGGGCTTGAGGCGATCTTTGTAGAAGTAGAGATAAATTCGCAGAAAGGGCTTCCAGGCCAAACCATTGTTGGCTTGCCGGACGCCTCGGTCCGTGAGTCCCGCGATCGGGTCCGTTCGGCGATCTTGAACTGCGGCTACGAATTTCCGCCGGGATATTTTACGATCAATCTCGCCCCGGCCGATATCAGGAAAGAAGGGCCAATGTACGATTTGCCGATCGCGCTCGGGATGCTGGCTCAGGCCGGGACGGTCAAAGGGGAGTTGCACGAAGTTGTCCTGGGAGAGCTCTCGCTCGACGGCACGGTCCGTCGGATCAACGGCATTCTGCCGGTCTGTCTGGCGGCGAGAAAAGAGGGACGGAAGAAGATCCTGGTCTCAATGGAGAACGCGGAAGAAGCGGCGCTAGTGGAAGGGCTGGAGGTAATTGGGGTTGGAACTCTGCGCCAGGCGATCGAACATATTAACGGAGAAAGCATCCTTTCTCCGCATATAATTGATAGTGCGAAACTGTTGGAAGGAGCGATCGAAAGCGAGCTCGACTTTAACGATATCAAAGGGCAGGGGCATGGCAAAAGAGCCCTTGAGGTAGCGGCGGCCGGTGGACACAACATTTTGCTGGTCGGTTCTCCCGGCTCTGGCAAAACGATGCTAGCCCGGAGGCTCCCCGGGATACTTCCTCCCCTTTCTATTGAAGAAGCGCTGGAAGTCGCGACCCTCTATTCGGTTGCCGGCCTGCTCGACAGTAAAACGCCGCTAGTGAAGCGGCGCCCCTTTCGCTCGCCGCATCATACTACTTCCGATGTTGGGATAATTGGAGGGGGCCGCATTCCAAAGCCGGGAGAGGTCTCTCTTTCGCATTTGGGGGTTCTTTTTCTTGACGAGTTTCCGGAGTTTGACCGGCGGGTTTTAGAAGTTTTGCGCCAACCGCTGGAAGATGGGAAAGTAACCATCTCGCGGGCGCAAGCCACACTGACCTATCCGGCCGAATTTATGCTGGTAGCGGCGATGAATCCCTGTCCCTGCGGCAACTATCTTGACCCGGTCAGGCCATGTGTCTGTTCCCCGTTAAAAGCTCAGAATTACTGGGCTAAATTGTCTGGTCCTCTTCTGGACCGGATCGACCTGCAGGTTGAGATCCCCAGATTGAACCGCGAAGAATTAACCGCTCAGCCGGATGGCGAACCTTCGATAAATATTAGAGAGAGGGTTGTGGCCGCCCGGAAAAAGCAAAAAGAGCGTTTTAGCGGGAGCAAGACTTTTTGCAATTCCCGAATGACTTCAAAACAGCTCCGGGAATATTGCCGACTGGGGAAGGAAGCGGAAAACCTGTTAAAAGCGGCGGTTGTGCATCTTGGTTTAAGCGCCCGTTCTTATGATCGGGTGTTAAAAGTTTCCAGAACGATCGCCGATCTGCAAGGGGAAACAGAGATCTTAGCCGAACATGTGGCGGAAGCGACCCAGTATCGGGCGCTCGATAGAAAAAGTCATAAGTAGTAGGAAGGGAAAATATATGTATAAAGTGGTTTATCAGTTGCCGGTCAATCAAGTTAGAGAAATTACGATGAGCGCCAGGGAACTTAAAACCTGGCTCCGCTGGTCGTGGCTAAGAGAGAGGATTATTAAATATTCTCTCTGCAGACGCAAAACCAGGCGAGGTTGACTTTTTATGGTACCGAGCCTATAATTTACTCGGAAAATCCCAATTTGCCCAAGGAGGGTGTTTGATGAAAACGAGGATTTTGGCTCTGCTGGTTGTTATTCTAATTTCTACTTCTGCTTTTGCTGTTATTAAAGAACTTGTAAGCGCTGATTCATCTTTGGTTAAGGTTGGCGATGGAGTAGTTGTGCCGATCGGGGCAGAGGTCCAGGACGCGGTTTCGATTGGCGGCAATGTCACCGTTTTTGGCAAGGTCACCGGATCGGCCGTCTCTGTTGGAGGAAATGTTTTATTAAAGGAAAGCGCCAAAGTTGAGGGAGACGCGGTTGCTGTTGGTGGGATGCTGATCAAGGAGCCTGGGGCAGTCGTTAAAGGGAGCGTGGTTGAAGTGGCCGCTCCGGGGCTTGGTCAGGCGATGGTCTTCTTTACCAACGGCGGGATGGCTAAGGGGCTGTTCTTCTTTAAGCTGCTGACCTTTATTGGTTTTATTGTCTTGGCAATGATCATGGTTGTTCTGTTTATCGAACCGCTTGGCAAGGTTTCCGGCATGGTCGAGACCAACCTTTTGCGCTCTTTCCTGATCGGGACCCTTGTTTTCCTTCTCTTTTTGCCGGTTATATTTATATTAATGATAAGTCTGATCGGGATCATGATCATTCCTCTTTGGGTCTTGCTGGTCGGCTTGGCCGCTTTCTTTGGTTACTTTGGGATAGCCCATCTATTAGGGAAGAAAACATTAAACGCGTTTAAAATCTACAATAAACCAATGATGGTTGAAACCCTGACCGGGGTCACCATTCTTTTCCTGGTCGGACTGGTCCCAATAGTTGGGTTTTTTGTAAAATTCTTTGCCACACTATGTGGCTTGGGAGCGGTTTATCTAACCAAATACGGCACGAAATAAGCTTTAATTAGGCTGACCTTGACTAATAACCGCGGCCATCACCGCGGTTATTTTTTTGTTTAAGTGAAATTCTCCCTAAATTGTAACGAAATTGTGGTGTATGAGGATAACACGAACTTTTCGAAATATTATGCCTGCCTTGGCTTTAACTGCGGCGGTTGCCTGCGGTGCGCCAAAAAAAGAGAGGGTGACTATCCCGCTTGATCAAACTTCTTCGCTTGATCATGTTAGCTACTACTTGATCCGAAATTACTGCGGACATCCAAACGATGATCAAGCCCCAGCGATGAAGACCGCCCTGGAATCGGTGGGGATAAAAACCGTCCTTGATCTGAAAAAGAATGAGTCAAGGCTGGGTGGAGCCTGGGCGAATGGTATTCAGGAAATGACCGGGATCATTGTAGTTGATGCCCCAAACCTTCCCGTGTGTCCGCCTGTAGAAATTAACCCAACAGTGGTCCCGACTGTGACTGCTCCGCCGAGCGCGAGCCTGGTTCCCCCGGCTATAGCAAGCTTTATTCCCCCGTTGGCCAGTTCCCCGCCATCGATCATTCCACCGCCGGTCAAGTCAACACCTTCAACAAATGGAAGCAAGACGCCGCCAAAGGAGATCAGGTGTCCATTGGGCCAGATCGTGGTTGGCGGCAAGTGCCAGGACAATTGAGGAGAAAAAGATGGATATAAACGCGATTTGTACGGTTGAAAGAGGACGGGCGATCGATCCGGCCAAAGCGAAAGAAAACACCGATACACTAAATGTGTTGGTTGAGATGAGAGCGGTTCAATCAATGGCACAGGTGGTTGGGGAGTTGAACAACGGGATCGGCGGGCTGGTATTTACCGACGAAACCAGCCGGATATTTATTGATCTGGCCAGATCAACAACGGAAACCGATCCATTTGAAAAGAGGCTTAAAGTATTAAATGACATGATCGCCGAAATTTCCAGGCGAAACAAGATGGACGTTTTAAAAGAAGATGTTAGCAATTTAAACGTAGCCATCAATAAGATCCAGGAAGCCAAACAGAGATACCAGGCGCTGCGCGGGCAGCTATCACAAGCGACCCAAAACCTGGAATTTGCTCTTTCCCGGGATAATACCCGCTTAAGAGGATTGGCGTTGGCGTATCTTCCATCACTTCGCGACCTATTGGTGCAACTTAATAGCCGTTTACCGGTTAACAACAGATTGAACCGGGAAACGATCTCGATTGATGGGATAAACTCAAAAATAACCTCGATCTGCGGCGCAATTTCGGTCGCTGAAACAAGGAGCGAGGTAAGGCCCGCACCAACCAGATCCGCTCCTTTGCCAAAACCTGGTTCAGTTGGAACAAATTATCGTTTAGTTTTTGGCGGAGGATACGTAACTAGTGAGGCTGGCGGGCTGGCTGCTATAGGCGGAGGTTCCTGGCAATTTATTCGAAGCGATGCCTGGCGAACGCAACTTGATTATCGCGGCGGACTGGTCCTTGCTCCAGGCTTTACTGAATCCCGGTCGGGTGAAGATTCTTTGCGCGGGACCGCGCAATTAAGATCGGCCGGGTTAACCGCTCATTTGCAGGTTAGCGGAGAGAGATTTCGCGCTACCACGCTTGACGAAAATTCAAGACGACTCCTTCCCAGCATGGTTGGCTTTGGACAAAATGGACGGGCAACCCTGCCGCTCTTAAAAACGGTCGCTCTTAATTTTGGCGACTCGTTTTTTATCGGGCAAAGCGGGGGAGAGCCGCAAACAGTGGTATTTGGGGATGCAGGACTTTCGCTTCATCTTAGTGAGCAGATCAATATCTTTGCCGGGGGATTAGCCGGAAGCGACCGTCAGCTTGGCGGATTTGGGGCGGGAGGTTATGCCGGACTGGCCTGGCTTAGCGAACAACTTGACGCCGCGGCCCGCTTTGATTATGACAGTCAAAGAGGAAGCCAGGCACGGGCTGCTGCCTTTGTTGGCGGCGATTTGGCGGCAGGGCCAAGTTTCAGGCTAATTAGCAGGGAGAACCATCAGCAGATCAATGCCGGCCTGCAAGGTCGGATAAAATTTGGGCAGATCTACCTCCAATCAGAAATTGGCGGGTCTCGAATCAAGGATGAAGCCGGTTCAATTACCCCAATTTCTGCGTTAGTTATGTTTGGCTATGGAAGCCTCCAGCCAATACTTCTTCCTATTAATGCGTCTTCTATTGATACATATCGGGGGGCTTTTTAATGGTCAGTTCGATCACTAAACAGCTGGCTCGAGTTGATGGGTTGGCCAACCGGCATCGAGTTGCTTCCAATGTAGCCAGGGGGGCATTGATCGCGGCTTGTGCGGTTGGCGGGGCCTACGGGAGCGTCAGAGCTTCTTTTAACGACCCGCTCTATAAGCCGTGGTCGCACCTGGTCGCGGCATTGGCGAGCGCGGTGTTGGGTTATGGCGCGCATAAGGTCTTGGTTTCTGATCGACTGACGTTAGCCGGCAATGCGGCAGAGCTGGAATTGCAAAAAGGTGAAATGACAGCTCTCCAGGCGATGAAAGAAGACCACCTTCACCAGTCATTTATGGAGCGTTATGAGGTCAAAAGACCGTTAGGCCAGGGAGGGATGGCGTCAACAATATTAGCCTATGACCGGCGCCTTGACCTGGATGTCGTGTTAAAAATACCGCTTGAAGGGTCGCTCAATGACCCGGCGACGATCGCCCGGTTTGAAAGCGCGGAAGCGAGAAACCAGGCGAGACTGGTGATCGAAGGGGTGGTCCATCTTTATGACCTGGGTCGGCTTAGCCCGAAGACCTTTACCGCCCTCACTGGCAGGCCACTGCATAGTTTTAATGGTTCGATCCCATACATTACCATGGAATTTATGCCTTCAGGAACGTTGGAAAACATTGTTGAAAAAAAACAACAGCAGGAAGGGGTCAACCATTTCCCGGTTGATTATGTTCTGGACCTGGCGATCTCGATCGGCGAGACTTTGCTGTCGGTCCATAGGGAGGGGATAGTCCACCGCGACCTTAAACCTGACAACATTTTTGTCTACCGGACCGAAGGGGAAGATCGCGATCGCTTCAAGATCGGTGACTGGGGTTTGGCCAAATATGTTAGGCGTGATCTGGGGAAAAAATCGCTCAAGCTTACTCAAGCTTATAAACAAGGAGTATTTGGTACCCCTCTTTATATGTCGCCGGAAGTCTGGCGGGGGGAAGAGGCAGATTGGCGGGCCGATTATTACGCCCTGGCGGTCATTGTTTTTGAGCTGATCACGGGACGAGCCCCTTATCCGATCAAGCCGACCGATGATGCCTCGGCCTACGGCCGGCGGGTAATGGACGAGAACATCCCGCTTCCTGATTTTGCCTTTCTGGGCGAACCGCTGTCGGATTTTTTTACCAAGGCATTTCAAAAAAAAGCTGAGAACCGCCATCCTTCGGCCCGGGTCTTTGTTGACGAGCTAAGGCAGATCAGGCGGAACCACTTATTGCAATTTGGCCAGACCAACTTTTCGCTGTCAATGGTGAATATTGGAGGGAAAAATGATCAGTAGATTGTCGGTAATGGTTTCCAGGATTCGTCCACAAACATCGATGCCAAAAGCAACCCCAAATATACGGGCCGCCAAGCTTGGCCAATTGTCAGGCTTAGCGGCGATGGCAACCGCCGCTCATCTGGCAATCGGTTGTTCTTTTGCCGCGGAGATGCTCGCGCCGGGAAAAGAGCAAACATTAACCGATGCCTCATTGACCGACGTTGACGGTAAAGATGTTTTAACCGATACGGTTGAAGATGTCTTAGACGGGGGGAAAGAGGCCGACGCTTTAGCCGATGTCGCGCTGGATACTATTATTGATGTGGACAACGACACCCCTGATGTCTTGCCGGATGTATTACCTGACGTGGAACAAGATTCCCCTCTGGACACGTTACTTGATGTTATCCCGGACATTACCGAAGATGTGGTCCAGGATGTTGCGGAAGATATTAAACCGGATATTATCCCCGATGTTATTGAGGATATCGCGCAGGATATAATTCCGGACATTACCGAAGATGTGATTCAGGATGTTGTTGAGGCAGAAGCGGACGTAGCCGATGGGCCGGTTTGCGCGCCACAGAATTATTCTGAGACAGACAACTGGATCATAGGGACTGTTGATCCATCTGGGAGTTTAGACCCTTTTTCAGTTGCTGGCGCATTAATATTAAATGGGCAGACATATGGTTCATATCTAGTAGCAATTAACGTTCCATTGCCAAATAATCTTGGAAACGGAGCCAATGTTGTTATGAATATTTTGAGCCAAAATGGGACAAATATTTATGTTGAAACTCAAAATGGAGACTGCGGATCAAATTGGTCCGCCTGGTTGCCATTAAATGGAGATTTAATTCAAACTGATAACGGATTTGATAAACAATGTGCAAACGTTAGATTTGTTTTTACATCGCCAAATGTAGTTGACACACCTCAATTGCTAGACTTCTCGATTAATACTTGTTCCTATTAATTAATAACTAGATAATTAAAAGGGATATCAACGGTTGCAGGGCTACTGTCCATTGTAGCAACTCTAAACTTTACTCCATTAGTAATGGTTGTAACTTTTATTCCCCCATGACTGTTTGCGCCAGCAGATCCAACTGTTAGAAACACTAAACTATTTGGTGTAATACTTGTGTTGGTAACATCGACAAAGGAGACCCCGCTAGCTGTTGTAATCGTTCCGGTCCCCACGCTCATGTTCGATCCGGTTTTAACCCCAAATTTCCCTCCATTAACAAACAAAGCGTAATTGTTCCCGCTAGCCTCCGCTGAAACCGACATCCCTTTGAGCTGTTTATTGCTGTCAAGGGGCAAGATCTGCCCGGCGGTAGCGGTTGAGTTGGCGTGAAAGCTGTCGACCGTATCGGCATTTCCGCCGCTGGAAGTTGGAATGACTGACGCATCAAGTTTTCCGCTAGTTGTGACCGGAATAAAGCTCCCGCTCCCGGTTATGGCTGGAGAGTATCCCCCAAGAGTGGTCGCCGATTCGGCCTGGCCCGCCGTTACCGCGTAGGCGACGGAGAGGATCTCGAGCCGGGGAGAAAGAGTTTCTGTCCCAATGGCAATTTCGAGCCAGCGGCGGCCGGAGGCAAGCTCGGCGTAACCAAGTGGGCCAAGCTGAACATTATAGAGGCCGTTATTGACCGCGACTTCGGGGGAGGTCATTTCCCAGAGAGAGGTCCCGGATGTTGAAACATCATAGAGCTTAAAGGTCAGCGACTTGGTCCCGGCAACCAGGCGTCCCTGGTCGTCACGCAAGACCCCCTGATAATTTAAATATTGCGGCACGGCCAGCGCGGGAACGGCCAAGCAAAAAAACAATAGCAACGTAACCGCGCAATTAATCGTTTTCATAAAACCACCTCTTGCTTGGTAATTATAGCATTTCTTGACACCCCGGGTGAAAAACTATAGGATTTAAATATGAGATTACTCCTGGTCATTGTGTGCCTGGTTTTGTTTTTATCCCCCGGGTTTGCTTATAGCACCAGCCCGGAGGCGTTAACCATGGGTCCGGCCACTTCTACCGGAACAAATTTTATTAATTATGGAGTAGCGGGGGAAAGCATCGCCGGATTGATCTGCAGCGGCAGCTACGGAGGAAGCGTCGGATTGGCGTCAATGGTCTATACGCCGCTTTTTCCCCAAGCGGGAGGAGCAGTCGCGATAATCCCGAGCGGCGAAGGAGAGACCCTGGTTTACCCCAACCCATTTATTCCGGAAAGCCAGCCGGTGACCATTGCCTATAAATATGCGACCGATGCCCCGGTAAAAGCCTATATTTTTGATCTGTCGGGGAGTTTGATCAGGCTGATCTCGGATACCAGCGCCAATCGCGGCAGTGACGGCTATAGCCGGGTCGTCTGGGACGGCAGATCTGTCTTTGGCGAAGCCGTAGACAACGGGGTCTACTTTGTCAGGGTCGTGGTTGACGGTCGAACGATCGCCAAGACGAAGGTAGTTGCCATAAAATAGGAAATCGATTTCCTGTTTAAATTGTCGGGCAGTCGCTACCCCATTACAACTTCAATGTTATATTCTTGTCCCGCTTTGCCGACCGGCAAAACATTGGATTTTAATTCTTTGCCGTCTATCGAGATTTGTTTGATCCCTTTGCTGACCCCGTTAGGATTTTTAACTGAGATATTGTAAATCGCTCCGCGGAATTCCCGGTGGGCGGTAAAGCTTTTCCAAGCCTTGGGAATGCACGGGTCGATCATCAACCCTTTATAGTCAGCGCGGACCCCGATGATATATTGCGACATGGCGACAAAGTTCCAGCAGGCGGAGCCGGTCAGCCAGGAGTTTTTCCCTTCGCCAAAATCCTTGTGGTCGCGGCCGGCGATCATCTGGCAGTAGACGTACGGTTCGGTCTTGTGCAGGTCGGCGATCTTGAGGCGGGCCGAAGGGAGGATCGCCCGGTAATAAGCGTAAGCCTGGTCGCCGCGGCCGATCAGGCACTCGGCGATCATTGCCCACGGGTTAGGGTGGCAGAAGATCGCGCCGTTCTCCTTGAGTCCCGGCGGATAAACGCCGATCGAACCAAGCTGCCAGTAAAACTTGGAGTAAGGCGGGGTCATGACCATGATCCCGTGTTCGGTCGAGAGGTTTTTCTTTACTGAATCCATGCACTGCTTGGCCCGTTCTTCATCGGCAGTGCCCGAGAGGACCGCCCAGGCCTGGCTTTCCAGATAGATCTTCCCTTCCTTGCAGCTCTTGGAGCCAACAGGTTCCAGCTCATCGGTATAAGCGCGGGTGTACCATTGGCCATCCCAGCACCTTTCGTTGATCACCGCTTTCATCTCATCGGCAATAGTCGTGTATTTTTTGACGTCTTCTTTTTTACCGAGGAGTTCGGCTAGCTTGGCCATTTCATACGCGGCCCCAACCAGCATCTGTGCCACCATGACCGATTCCGCTTTTCCTTTTCCCTGGTCCAGGTTGAGGCAGTCGTTCCAGTCGGCAAAAAGGATCCGCGGTATCCCGTGCTCGCCGATGTTGGAGGTCGAGAAGCCTATCGCCCGGGCGAGATGTTCGTACATTGTCCCGGAATCTTCGCCCGCGAAGGTCACTTCTTCTTTGAGGAAGTTAAGATCGCCGCTCTCTTTAACATAACCGGCGGTTGAAAAGATCAGCCAGAGGTGGTCGTCGCCGTATTTGTGGTCGGAAGGATTGGCCTTCTTGTAGAGCGGTGAATATTGGTGGTAGGCGCTCCCATCTTTTAGCTGGGTGGCGGCCAGGTCTTTGATCCGTTCTTTAACTTTACCCGGGATCATGTGAACGAAACCGAGGGTGTCCTGGTTGGAGTCGCGGAACCCCATGCCGCGGCCGATCCCTGATTCATAATAAGAAGCGGAGCGGGACCAATTAAAGGTGGTCCGGCACTGGTACTGGTTCCAGACGTTGGCCATCAGGTTCAGTTCTTCATCAGGGGTTTCGACGGCAAACTTATTGAGGTTCCCTTCCCAGTATTCGGCCAGCTTCTTGAGCTCTTTTTCAATGACTTCTTTCTTGCTGAACTGTTTCACTTTCTTTGCCGGACCTTCGAGATTGTCTTCAAAGCCGAGGACAAAGATCAGGGTTTTTGTTTCCCCTTTTTTCAGCTTGACCGGGATCTTAAGCGCGCCGACCGGCGACCAGCCGCAGGCGATCGAGTTTTTCATCTTTCCCTCGACGACCCCGCGCGGGGCGGAGAAATCGCCGTAAGTTCCCATAAAGTCGCGGCGCTGGGTGTCAAAACCTTTTGGCAGAGCGTTGGCGCAGGCGAGGAAACCGACGAGATCAGGATTGACCCGGTGGCGGGAGAGGTGATAGATGATCCCGTCTTTGTATTCGGTCTGGCCGATATTCAGGTTGTATTGATAGTCGGTCATGTCGTTTAAGGCATCCCAGAGACAGAACTCAACAAACGGGAAGACCGAGAGATCGCGATCTTTATTGGAGCTGATCTCGAGCATCCAGATCTCCAGGTTTTCACCAAGCGGGACAAAATAGGTTGTCTTGGTCTTGACCCCGGCGTACTCAGAGTTAATGACAGTGTAGCCGATCCCGTGGCGGCATTCGTATTTGTCGAGTTTCATGGTCGGCTGCCAGGAGGGGGAGAAAAACTTTTCGGTTTTGTTGTCGCGAATGTAAATATAACGACCACCGCGGTCCATTGGGACGTTATTGTAGCGGTAGCGGGTCAGCCGCCGCTCTTTCGGGTCTTTATGAAAACTGTAGCCTCCCGCAGTGTTTGACATCAGGGCGCAATATTCGTCGGCTCCTAAATAATTGATCCAGGGGAGCGGGGTGTCGGGGCGGGTGATCACAAACTCTTTATTCTTTTTGTCGAAATGACCGTACTTAGACATGATGCTTTTCCTTTCTACTATTTGTGGGGATTATCAGTTATTTTAGCATAAAACTAGCGAGGAGAAAAGAGGAAAAAAATTTAGGCCAGCTCTTTGTTGACCAGGTTGGCCAACTTTTTATTGCCGTTCTTGATCTGCAAAAAGAGACTGAAGTTGGCGTAAACCGCTTTTCCCTTGCCGATCTTCTTGGTGAAAACTTGTTCTTTGCGCGGGCGACCTTGCAGTCCGTCAATAAAGCCGGTTGGAGTGGGGGCGGTGAATTCGTACTTTTCACCGATCAGGTCTTCCAGAAAGGGGTGTTCAAGCAGATGCCCCATTTCATTTTTCAGGCCAAAGCGGGCTTCGGTGATCAGCTTGCCGCCGGCGCTGATCCATTTTTTCAGATTATCGTATTGCTTTTGAGAAAGCAGGTAGGGGTTTGGCATTAAAATAACTTTATAAGGAAGGTCGCCGCTATCAAGTTCGCGCTCAAAAATAAAATCGGCCGGTTCGCTTTTTTGGAAAAGGACCGAATAAGCTCCTCCCAGCGACAGGATCGAATACATTATCCCGATATCGCCCCTGACCGCTTCCCATTGTCCGGCAATGCCGCGCGGCGGGCCTTGCTCCTGATACGACTGGATCTCACTGCTTCGCAAATAAGCGATCGCGAGCTTAGCTTTGCAATTGGCTTTTTTAAGTTTGCCGGAGCGAATGTCTCCGGCAAGCTTCTTGATTACTTCCAGCCGCTTGCTGGATGATCCGTCAACATTGCAAATGCCAAACCCGCCGGTCTCGGCGCCAAACAGCGGCGGCCGCCAGGCGTGGTAGAGGATCGCTTCGGCTCCATGCTCGAGCGCGGCGGTCGTCCAGCCGCGGATCTCCGGCCCCTCGACATATTCCGGGGCGCCCCAGCGGACATTCTGTCCCCCCTGGAGTTCGGTGATGTGGAATTCTGCTTTGGTCCCCCTCACAAAACTCCGCCACAGGTCATAGTGGAAGGCGAGCCCCTGCGGGTCCATCCGTCCCCCTTTGGGGTAAATGTCGAGCCCGTACCAGTCGAGGTTGCCGACCATTTTGCTGTGGTCGGGAACCCGGGTGCAGATCCCGACAAAGCCGTTGGTCCCAACCTTGTGGAATTTATCGTATTCCCGGACAACGTCGGCCAGGTGGTTGATCCACTGGCTCAAGCTGTCGGTCTTGAAACGGAACCAGTCGAGGAAAATATGCGGAGAAACCGCTTCCCAGATCCCCGCTTTGGGGGTCAGGATATCGTTAAAAGAGAAGAAGGTAGTCGTCCAGAACCTGGTCCCCCAGGCATCGTTCAGTTTTTTGATCGTTCCGTATTTTTCCCTGGCCCATTTAATAAAGGCCTGGCGGGAATGTTCGCAGTGGCAAAAGTCGTTGGAGGTGGTGTGGTCAAGGGGTGGATAGACCGGTTCGTTGTCGACCTGCCACATAGCGACCGCCAGATGCTTGCTGTAGCGCTTGACCATAGTTCGGACCAGTTTTTCGGCGTGCATCCGGTAATGGGGATTGTCTTTGCAGATATTGGGTCGGGGACCGTATTCCGGATAGAGGGTCCCGTCCTGGGCGACCGGCCGGCTGTTCGGGTATTTTCGATAAAACCAGCTTGGGACCTGGGAGGTAGGGAGGCCCAGCAGAACTTGCAGGCCGATCTTTTCGCAAAGGTCGAGCGCCCGGTCAAGGTCGTAGAAGCGGTACTTCCCCGGTTCCGGCTCGACCCAGTCCCAGGCCATCTCACCAAAACGAATAGTATTTAAACCGCTCTCTTTGATCTTTTTAAAGGTCTCCTCCCAGGTGCCGAGCGGCCACTGGTCGGGGTAAAAAGTTACGCCAAAAGGGTACATAGTTCACACATTGTAGCAAAACTAAGAGAGGCGCGCCACGATCTTTTTGACCTTCCGCTCCCTGATCATTGACGCGTAAGGTTCTTGGATAATGGGGTGGGCGATCTCGATTTCTTTGTCGTCAAAAAATAATTTATAGGAGAGAGGGAGCTTGTCAAAGGAATCTTTTCTTTTGGAGTTGAGGTAAACGACCTCGATCTTGCCAAAAAGCCTGAAGCTTAATTCCCCCTGTTTAAAAAGCCAGGCGGGGAGGACCGGCTTGAGCTGGAAACAGAGCTTTCCCGTCTGATCGAGGAAGAAGAGCCTTTTCCCGGTAGTCATGGTCAGCCACATGTCGATGAATTCGGCTGCCCCGCCCGAGAGCCGGGCAATGAAACCCCGTCCGTGATTTTTGGCGTTGGGGTGGGCGGAGCTGACGATGAACGAAGAATTCTCCAGGATGCTCCGCTTGTAAACCCTGGGGTCCATAAAAGGGACCAGCACGTTTTTGAAGTCGGTAAAGAACTCCTTGTATAATCCGGCCTTTAATAATTCCAACAAATATTTGTATTCCATGTGAACAAAGACCGATTCGTTCTCCAGCCAGCCTGGGGCAAAGATCCGGGTCCGGCCGATCTCGACCGGCATTTCGGTCAGCGGGGCATTGACCTTGTACATCTTCAGTTTTTTGTCAAAGAGCGGGCTCTCTTTGACCCGCTGGTAAATGCTCGCGTCCCGTTCGACCTTGAGCGCGTGGACAAACCCCTCCAGGAAGAGAGGCAGGGGGCTCTGGCAAAACCCTTTGACCCTGATCTCCTGGCCTAGCTCTTCGTACGAGCTGACCTCGTTGACGAAATAGGTGTAGTAATTGCCGTATTTGGACAAGACCTTTTCCACTGCCTGGTCGCAGCGGGCAATAACCAGCCCGAGCAGCCGCTCCGTTTCCTGTGGTCCAATGGCGCTTTCGCTCCCAGCGATCCCAAGTTTGATTTTCTGGCGGTACTTTTCTTTCAGCTGGTAGGTTGTCTCCCAATATTTGTGGCTGTCTGTTTCGGCCAGGATGGGGAGCAGGTGGTCGATAAATTCTTTGACTTCGGCCGGCAAGACGAGCTCCTTCCCGTTTTCCAGGCGCAAGAGCAGGTAGGCGGCTACTCTTTTTAGCTCCAGGGTTTCGGACAAGGAGGAGCCTAAAAGCCCCGGCAGTCCGTTAAGAGCATCATACCAGTCGGGCTTGTCGGCCTCCATCTCCAGGCCGATCCCGGCGGCATCAAAGGTGGCCGCTTTATTGGCGATCAGGCAGAGGAGCTTGGCCGCCAGGGTGGTATGGTAGATCTTCCCTTTGCCGTGGTCGACCCGGACGGCGTTTTTGTTGACAGCCCGGTGGTTGATCAGGGCCGCTTTTTCGGGATCAAGTTTTACGCTTTCATACTGGCGGACCTTGCCGTCACAGAGCTTGTATTTTTCCTGGCGCGGGACGACGACATGATCATTGTCGAAAAAGGTCAGGTTTTTTTGGTTAAAGAGAACGTCGGTGATCCGGTCGGGATAGACCGCCTCAAAACTTTCCAGTAAATCGGTGTTGTAAAAGGGATGGTCGATCCAGAACCCTTCGCCATGGACCGCCCCTTCCTCGACCTCGCTGCTCTGCAGCAGGTCGGAGGCAAAGGCCTCGCGTGTGGTCTGGTATTGGACCCCTTCGAGCTCAAATTCTTTGAGCAGCTCGCCCAGAATGAACGGCCGGGCGATCTTTTCGATCGCCTGCTTTTCCGGTTCCCGCAGGTGTTTCTTGGCCAGCGTTTCCGCGGTGTGGTACGACTCGATGAAATATTTGCTCCCCAGCACGACCAGCGGGTTGAAGCCGTCAAGCTGGATCAGGTTAAAGAAGCGGACAATGTTGCTCTCTTTGATCTCCGGGTTAAAAAACAGGTCGTTCCTCCGATTTTGATTAATGTCGCGGTAGTTGCCGTTCCCCTGGGAAAAATAGGTTGGCATAAGTTTGAAGTCGTTGTAATCGCGTTCCATGTCGCCATGCTTGCGATAGTAGAGATAGATCGGTTTGCCGCCGATCATGAGCGGGAGCCCTCCCCGCATGACGTTGTCCAGAAAGGTGTAGCGGGAATAAAGATCAAAGCTCCGGCTGGCGCTCCGGATGTCCATTGAATCGCCGATCCCATTGATCAGGTTCTGGTTGGCGGCAGCTTTTGCCTCCAGGTAGCTTCGGCTCATCAGTCGGGGTTTGTCGTTATTTAGCAGGTCGAGGCTGTCGATCTGGCCAATGATCGAGGAGAGCTCAAAATCACCGGTCAGGGTGAATTTCTTGTGGGCAAAGGCGGCCGGAGTAAATCCATCGGTCATTTGCTTTCCGGGTACTTTAAAACTTTTACCCAAAAAATTGTCCGGCCTCTCCAGGCTGCTGTTTTCGCCAAAGACGACCGTTGGGTCGACGATGGTCGCGACCGGCTGGCCATCCTGGCAGAAAGGGAGGTAGAAGTTCCCTTTTTTAAGCAGTTTGGTTTCGGCGTTGTCGGCCGGCAGGACCTTTAGCTTGTAGAAGGGGACCCCCTGATCAAGATTTTCAACAATGCACCAGGCCTCGATCGTTTGGCTCATTTTCTTGAGGAGGAAATCTTCAAAGCCAAAGGGGATGATGATCGGCAGGCCGTCGACAACTTCTACCTGGCGGGCTTTTTTACCCAGATTAACGATCTTGACCGTCCGGGCCAGGGCCGGGAAATGCTCATCGGGAATATTGAAAAAATGAACTTCGACCCTGATCTTAAGATCGGGGTTTTCTTCGATAAGCTTGATATCGTAAGGATTGATCCGGAGCTCGTTCTGGCAGGGGGAGGTTTCGGCAAATGGTTCGTAGAATTGGCCGTCGACCTTCAGGAAAGTCCTGAACCCCTGCAGATGGGCATTTCGGTAGGCTTTGTTAGCGGCGTGGAACTCAATGATCGCCCCGTTCTTGTCCTGGACGCCGGCAGAGGCGATACACTGCCCCCGATTGGCGTAAAAAACCCACATTGGACAGCCAAAAATACCCGCTATTCCGGGAAAAAAACTGGAAAAAGTCGGGGCCTGATTGTAGTTCCCGATCACAAATTCATTCTGTTTGGAGATCGAGTATTTGGGCTTGTTCATGGCTAATTTATATCATTATTCACGACAATAGTCAAAAATAAGAAACACGATCGCCGATCTTTATATGGGTTGTTTTTATTTCTCCGGCGTTGAGTTCGATCGTCTGATCAAAATGTGTATTGGTAACGATATTGGTCGAGGAATGGTCCGGTTTGGACGGCTGGACATCTTCTTTAAGGGCAACAACAACCCCTTGTTTTAGCCAGATAAAATCCAGGGGAAAAAGCATGCCGTCCATAACAAAAACATATTGGTCCGGTTTTTCAAAAAGGAAGAGCATTCCCCGGTTTTTGGCCAGTGATTTACGCCATGAGAGACCGCGACCCCGTTTGGCCAGGTCGTCCGCGATCTCCAGTTCATATGTTTTCTCGCCGATGGTCGCGCTGATGACCGGCCGGGCCTGAAAGACCGCTTCGGTGTTGGACATGTGGGGAGGCGTGAGCACCGTCCAAAAAGTCAGGCCTAGCAGTAAGATCAATAAGTTAATTGGCATAGAAAGGGAAGATTATAACATTTTCTTTACCTTGACACGGGGGGCTTATTTGTTAGAATCGGAAATACCGACATGAGTGAGTATTTTGTTAACAATAAAGACTTTGAAAAATTGATCAGACAGCTGATGGAAAAAGCTCACGTTGTTGCTCCGGCCAGGGAATATGGCCGCAAATATTGGTTTGATGTTGACGGCAGCAATATAGACAAAATAGACCTCTCAGGATATCGAACGGTTGAACCAGGCAAAGGGTACTTTTTTAAAACGACCGAGTTGGTGGCCCGTTATTTTTCGGGGGAAGCCCATATTTCGGCCGGTCCGCTTGTTTTGCTTGGTTTGCGCGCCTGCGACCTGGAGGGCGTGAGCGTCTTGGACCGCGTTTTCGGCGAAGGAGAGTTTCAGGACCCCTTTTACCAGGTCAACCGCGAAAAAACGATTTTAATCGGAGCCGACTGCACCGATTGCGGCAACAGCTGTTTTTGCCCTTTGGTTGGCGGGACCCCTTTCCCAACGAGGTGTTTTGACCTAAGCCTAGCGGTTGTTCCTAACGGATATGTCGTGGAGGTAGGGAGTGACAGGGGGAAAAGGATCGTTGACGACCAGCGGAATATTTTTGCCAGGGTCCTGCCGCAGGCGGAAGCGATCAAAAGCGAGACCCGCGAAAAAGTTAAAGAAAAACTAAAACAGGCGAACCGGCAATTTTCTTTTGATCACGAGCTCCATGAGCTTCATAAGGGAAATCTGGAGAGCGGGGTTTGGCGCGAGCTGACCAAGGATTGCGTTGAATGCAGTTCTTGTAATTTTATCTGTCCGACCTGTTCCTGTTTTTTATTGGTTGATGAGGCGGTTGGCCTGGGGGGAAAACGCCATAAACTCTGGGATGCCTGTTTGAAAGCGGGCTATGCCAAGGTGGCGGGAGGGGGGAACTCCCGGCCCAGGCTTGCCCAGCGGCTGCAAAACCGCTATCACTGTAAATTTGACTATTCTTTTGATCGTTTAGCCCGTTATACCTGTGTCGGGTGCGGCCGATGTATCGATGGGTGCGCCGGGAACATCGATATGCGCCAGGTCTTCTGCGCCCTTGATCAGGAGCTGACAAAGAGAGGTGGGCCTAACAAATGAGCAATCCTTATCAGCCGATAAAAGCGGAGATCAAAAAAGTGATCGTGGAAACGCCGCAGATCAAGACCTTTGTCCTGGAGCCGGAAAAAGGTCTCCCGTTTTTATCCGGTCAGTTTATGCAGGTTACCGTGCCGGGAGTGGGAGAGTGTCCCTTTACTCCATCTTCCGATCCTAAAAACAGTGAAACGATCGAATTCACGGTGATGAAGACCGGCCAGGCGACCGGCGCGATGCATGAGCTTAAGCCGGGTGAAATGGTCGGCCTGCGCGGGCCGTTCGGTCGCCCTTATCCATTGCCTGATTTTCATGGGAAGGATATTTATATTATTGGAGGGGGAGTGGGGATCGCTCCTTTGCGGGCCCTGCTGCTTGCCCTTTTTCATGAGCTAGACCAATTGAACAAGATCGAGCTTCGCCTGGGAGCGCGCTCTCCAGACGATCTCCCGTTTAAAAAAGAAATGGCCGACTGGGGTAAAAGAGAAAAGACCAGCCTGGTGTTAACCGTTGACCGCGGCAGCGAATCGTGGACGGGGAAGGTGGGGGTAGTGACCGGGATCATGCAGCCGGGCGACGTTAAACCAGACTTGGCGGTCGCTATTGTCTGTGGGCCGCCGGTCATGATGAAATTTGCCACTAAAAAGCTCCTCGACCTGGGGATCGGGGATAAAAATATTTACCTGTCGATGGAAAAGAACATGAGCTGTGGGATCGGCAAATGTTTCCACTGCAACCTGGGCAGCCATCTTTGCTGCAAGGATGGCCCGGTCTTTACCTGGGAGCAGGTCAAGGAGATACCTGATCCATGGTGAAAAGATCAGTTTGTTTATTTTGTTCGCTGGGTTGCGGGCTGGCCTATCGGGTCAGCGGACGTGAAGCGGAGGCGATCGATTATGACCGGGAATGCCAGGTCAATAAAGGGGCGCTATGTCCTCGCGGGTATTACAACTATGAATTGCTTAACCATCCGGGGCGGCTTACCCAGCCCAGCATAGGCGGGATAGGGGTTTCCTGGGGAGAGGCTTTTTCCAGGGTGCGCCGGGAGCTTCAAGGGATCGACCCCGGTTCGATCGGGATCGTCGTTTCTCCCCTGGCCAGCCTGGAAGAGGCGAGCGGGGCGGCCGCCTTAGCGGTGTCACTTGGGACCAAACAGATCTGCGCCGGAGGAGATCCTGCCGATCAAGACGCTTATCTTGGTTCGACCTGGCAGGTTTCAGAAGATCGGCCCGGTGAATTGGCCGATGTTGAAGCCAGCGAATATATATTGATCATTGGCGACATTTTAACCCGCTCGCCGGTACTTTCAAAAAGGATCAATAATGTTAAGTACGGCAAAAAAGGGGCCAGGATCGTAGTTATTGATCCTAACCGTTCTCACGCCGCCTGGTTCGCGACCGAGCACCTGAAGAATAAACCGGGGAGCGAAGCAATTTTGCTGGCCGCGCTTATCGGGTTGCTAAAGCGCAAAGATGAGGCGGAAATATTGCCGTTGATCGAAAAGATAGGTGTGCCTATTGATGTATTAAAGAGGGTCTCCGAAGAACTTGCCGCCGCAACGGCAGGGACGGTCATTGTTTCTCCAGGGGTAAATAAAAAGCGGAATGATCTGGTTGTTTATTTTGCCAGGGTGTTGGCCGGTTTAGCGGCCAATAAAAAATGGCTTGTTTTTTACAGCGGCGGCGACACGATCGGCGTTAATGCGGCTATCGACGCTTTTTGTCCGGGGCATGCGCCATATCATGAGTTAAAGAAAAAGCTTGATCAGGGAGCGATCCAGGGGATCTTTCTGCTCGGGGAGGACCTTTCTGACCTGGAGCCATTGGTTGGGGGGGCGAAACTGGTGGTTAGGACGCGTTATTTCCCGGCTAAAAAAAACAATGCGGAGGAAGTGATTTTTCCACTGGCCAGCCATCTGGAAACCCAGGGCAGATATATTTTTTCAGGGAGCAGGCTGGTTGAGGCCGGAGCGGTAGTTGAGCCGGCCGGCGGAAAGAGCAATCTCGTTATGTTGGGGGAATTGTTCGATCTGGAGGTTGAGGCGCTTGTTTCCCGGGTTAATGAAGTTAAGCCTGGCCAGAACAGGGAGCTTTTTGATCTGGAGAAAGTTATCGCTGAGGTTGGGAAGATCGGACCGGCAGGAGAGATCTTGCCGGAAGAGATCACTCATTTTGCGGGGAACGACCTGGCGAAAAACTTTTTCTGGTACCGGGCGAACAATAAAGGATAAAGCATGGGCAAAAGAATTTATTTGAACCTGGATCTGTGTTGCGGCTGCCGCAGCTGTGCGGCTGCTTGCGCGTACGGTCATCACTTGCACTCTCTGCTCGGTCACGCCGGGCCGTCTGGAGAAGCAAATGTGCCGCTCCATTGTTTGCATTGTGATCAGCCGGCTTGCGCCGCCGCTTGCCCGAACGAGGCGATGAAGAAAAGCGAAGATGGCTTGGTCTTGCGCAGTCAGGTCAAGTGCGTCGGGTGCCATTCCTGCCAATTGGCTTGCCCATTTGGCGTGATCCAGCCGGACCTCTTCAAGCACATCGCTCCGAAATGCGACCTCTGTTTTGATCGGCTGACAGAAGGCGAGATCCCGCGCTGTGTTGCCAGCTGTACTTCGGGCGCTCTTACATATGAAGAAGTCGACGAGCAGATCTCAGACGTTAAAAAGAACCTCGGGTCGACCAGGATCCTGTCGAATAATTTAGGGAGAAGAAGATGACCGGGCTATTCTACATATTTGTTGCTCCTGGGTTGTTATTTGTTCTGACTATAAGCTTGTTGGCCGCCTGGTATGACCGGAAAATAACCGCCCGTTTGCAATGGCGCCAGGGCCCCCCCTTATACCAACCGCTGGCGGACATCATCAAACTATTCAGCAAAGAGACCTTTGTCCCGGAAGGAGGGGGCAAATGGCTTTTCCTGCTCGCTCCTCTCCTCTCTTTTTCAGCGGTTTTAATCAGCTCAACGATCTTAGGGGTCTCTAATCTGGATATTAGCGAGGGTTTTATCGGCGACTTGATCGTCGTGGTCTACCTGCTTTCCATTCCTTCCCTCTCCCTGGTCCTGGCCGGTTCGGCTTCCCGGAACCCGCTCTCTGCGCTGGGGGCCAGCCGGGAAATGAAACTGGTTCTGGCATATGAACTTCCGTTCCTGATCGCTATATTCGCTTTACTGGTCAAGGTCCGCTCCTTTATGTTGGGTGACCTTATCAGCTACCAGGCAGCCACCGGCTGGTTGGGGGTTTCACTGTCAGGATTTATGGCGTTTGTCGTGATCCTAGTTGTTTGCCAGGCGAAACTTGGCAACGTCCCTTTTGATATTGCCGAAGCGGAGCAGGAGATCATGGCCGGTCCACTTTTAGAGTATTCCGGAGGGCCGCTGGCCCTTTTCCGCCTTTCCCGGACGATGCTTTATTATGCCTTGCCGGTTTTCCTGATCACTCTTTTTTGGGGCGGGTTTCAGATGGGTTCAATTGACGTTGTTTTGGCGGGGGCGGCCAAGTATGTTATTATCCTGACGACCATGGTCCTGATCAAGGATACCGCGCCGCGCTTGAGGATCGACCAGGCGGTCCGTTTTTTTTGGGGGCCCTGGACAATGCTAGCTTTGTTAAGCCTGGTCTTGGCAATCGTCGGACGATAAAAAATGAACATTATTAAATGGAGCCGGAAAAAATCGGTCTCGGTCTTTCATCTTGGGGCATCGGCCTGCAACAATTGCGATATTGAGATCCTTGACCTGCTGACCCCCAGGCATGATATCGAGCGATTGGGGATAACGCTGGTCGGCTCTCCCAGGCATGCAGACCTGCTCCTGGTCTCCGGCGTCGTTAACCGCCAGTCGTTGGAAAGATTTAAGCTTGTTTACGAACAGGTCCCCAGGCCGAAGCTGGTCGTAGCGGTCGGGGTCTGCGCCTGTTCCGGCGATATGTTTCGTGACAGCTATAATTATGTAAAGCCGGTCGACGAAATAATTCCGGTCGATGTTTATGTTCCGGGTTGCCCCCCCAAGCCCGAAGCGATCATTGCCGGGGTCATTAAAGCGATAAACAAATGAATATTTCCGAAAAAATTAAAAGCACTTTTGAGCGGGCCGAAATAACAGAGGGGCATAACGGGAGGATCTATGTGCGGATCGGCAAGGAAGAATTGCGCGATCTGGCCGGCTTTGTGTACGCCGAGCTGGGCGGGAGATTGTCGACGATCACCGCGGTTGACCAGCGAGCGGGAATTGAGCTGCTTTATCATTTGGCGCTGAATAATGACGGCCTGGTCGTCTCGGTCCGTGTCCTGGTCGAGAAACCCGGGCTGGAGATTGGATCGCTGACCGATCTTGTTCCCGCCGCCGACTGGATCGAGCGGGAAATATACGAGATGTTCGGACTTTTTTTTGTCGGACATCCCCGCCTGGAGAGGCTTCTCTTGCCGGACGACTGGCCGGCCGGAGAGTATCCGCTCCGCAAAAAAACCTTTGGATCAGAGAACGAATTACCGGGGAGCACCGATGGCTAAAGAGAATATTATACCGATCGGACCGTTCCACCCGCTGCTGGAAGAACCGGAGTTTTTTAAATTCTATGTTGACGGCGAAACGGTGGTTGATGCCGATGTCCGGGTCGGCTATAACCACCGGGGAGTGGAGAAGCTGCTCGAGAACAAAACCTATGACCAGGGGGTATTTCTGGTCGAGCGGATCTGCGGGATCTGTTCCACCTCTCATCCTTTTGCCTTTACGCAGGCGGTGG